>JBBDZS010000010.1:22434-23790 GCA_040900015.1 Minisyncoccota bacterium
TATGAGTTTTGCCAAAGTATATTCCGCACAAGTTAGTCTGCTCACTGGAACCTTAGTCACCGTAGAAGTGGATCTTTCGCGCGGACTGCATGCTTTTTCTGTCGTCGGCTTGCCGGACAAGGCTGTCGATGAATCTAAAGATAGAGTAAGTTCCGCCATTAAGAATTCCGGTTTCAAATCACCCAAGGCCCAGAACCAAAAAATAATAGTTTCACTTTCACCGGCCGACCTCAAGAAGGAAGGGCCGTTTTTTGATCTCTCAATCGCTCTTTCCTATATGCTCGCCTCCGGTGACATCAAGTTCAATCCGGAGAAACGGCTCTTCTTGGGCGAGCTCGGGCTCGACGGTACCCTTCGGCGTGTCCGTGGGGCCTTGCCGATAGTCCAGGAAGCTAGAAGACTCGGATTTGAGGAAGTGTATCTGCCGAAAGAGAATGCCAGCGAAGCAGCTTTAGTGGAGGGGATTGCAATTTTTGGCGCTGAGAGTCTGGCAGAAGTGGTGGATCATATTAATGAAAAGAATAAGAGACTAGAGAAAATAGAAGGTGCTAAGAAAAAAATTACACCCGCTCCCCAAACTAAAATTATTTATAACAAGGAAAACCGGGGCGCTGACTTTTCGGACATTCGGGGCCAAGAAGGTGCCAAGCGTGGTCTCGAAATCGCAGCCGCTGGTGGGCACAACATCGCTATGTACGGGCCGCCAGGCACAGGCAAGACCATGCTCGCCCGGGCTTTCTCCGCGCTCCTGCCGGACCTTTCGGTGGACGAAGTGCTCGAAATTACCGGCATTCACTCCGTGGCCAGTAGTATTCGCGGAGAGCTAGTGTCCTCCCCGCCATTTCGTGCTCCGCACCACACCTCCTCCTATGTATCCATCATCGGCGGCGGGACTTATCCGAAGCCAGGCGAAGCTACTCTGGCACACCGTGGAGTTTTATTTCTTGATGAATTTCCCGAATTTGAAAAGCGAGTACTCGAATCTCTTCGTCAGCCCCTCGAAGACAATATCGTTTCTATTGCCCGCGCGCGTGGTTCCGCAATATTTCCTTCAAATTTCATTCTGGTAGCGGCGATGAATCCTTGCCCTTGTGGCAACCAAGGCAACAAACAGAAAGCCTGCATCTGTAAACCATCCGATTTAGACAGATACAAAAGAAAACTTTCTGGGCCGATAATGGATCGTATCGATTTGTGGGTCTTGGTCAGTAATGTGGACTACAAGAAACTCGGGAGCGAAGGCACGGGGGAGAAGAGTGAAAAGATAAGAGAGAGGGTAAGAAACGCACGGCAGATACAAAAAGAAAGATTTGCTAAACATACAGGTAAGATAAATACCAATAGCGAAATGAATGT
>JBBDZS010000010.1:23890-27318 GCA_040900015.1 Minisyncoccota bacterium
TTGACAGTGAACGCTCGTTCACTTATACTATATAAGTCCCCGCCTGCAACGTTGTGTCGTAGCATTTCGGGCAGGGACGAATTATTATTTAATTAACGCTAATGCCACTATTGATTGGCCACGGCGGTAAAAAAATGTCACACACGCAATATTTAAAATTAATAGAGAGGGAGATCCAGAGAATCAACAAAAAGATAGATATGAAGATAATGCGAGGGGAGGATTATCGGGAGGAAGCCAAGGATCACAAGATTCTTCTTCGCCGGATGCGCTACCACACTCGTCCGAGCTTAACACAGAGAATGATTCATCTTTTCTTTCGGAAGGACATAAGCATTTATGCATAATACTCATCAGAGTAAACTCGAATCTTTTTACAAGGACCACAAGCGTATGCCGACCTATTCGGAGATGATGAAGCTCTTCGGCTTTCGCTCCAAGAACGCAGTCTTCCGCATCGTGGAAAAATTAGTGGAAGCAGGTCTGGTGGCTAAAGATCATTTGGGACGGCTTGTGCCCATGGGCAACTTTGGAGAAATTAAAGTAGCAGGTCTGGTTACCGCTGGACTGCCTGCGAGTGTAGAGGAGGAACAAGTGGACACAGTTTCTTTGGAAGATATGCTAATCGGCAAGAAGGAGCTCACCTATATGCTCGAGGTAGACGGGGATTCTATGATTGAAGCCCATATCGAAAAAGGAGATATGGTGCTCGTGGAGAAAGTTAACACAGCGAAGGATATGGATATAGTTATTGCCGAAGTGGATGGGGAGTTTACTATGAAATATTACCGGTGTAAGGGTGGTAAGGTCTGGCTCGAACCAGCCAATAAAAATTACCAGCCGATTTATCCAGAGAATAGTTTAAATGTAATTGCCAAACTAAAAGCAGTTATCCGGAAATACTGATTAGAAATAGTGCCGGGGCAGAACATGAAGTCCTGCCCCTGATGCGCTCTAGTTTAGCTCTGTGTCGATCGGCATTGGGAAGAACTCTGGATGCTCTTCCTGGAACGAGGTGAAGATGGTTTCATCAATCACTTCGCCTATTTCTTCGATCGACAGTTTCCTCACCGCGTCGACGCTGGCAAGGAGGATGAGATCATCTCCGAGCTTCACATAAGTCCGGCCATTGTGAACGAACTTGTAGGCCTTCATAATGGGCCTCCTAGGTTGTTTTCCACCAGGAACGATATTGATATCAGTGTATCACTAAACAAAACAAAAATCCCCGCCAATGGGGATTTTTGTTTTGTTGTTCTTATCTCGCGAGATAAATTAGGCAACTGTGTCCTTCAAGGCCTTTGCAGGTCTGAATTTTGGAACTCTCTTGGCAGCTACCTTGACCTGCTCTCCAGTCTTTGGGTTGCGGGCCATTCTAGCGGCGCGGGACTTTACGGAAAAGATTCCGAAGCCGGCGATAGAAACTTCACCTCCTTTTTTAAGAGTATCGGTGATAGCAGTAAACATTCCGTCTACGACTTCTTCGGCTTGTACCTTAGTACCGCCTAGTTTTCCGTGTACCCAGTCAGCTAATGCTTGTTTATTCATATATTTATAGTTATTTTAATAATTCTCTCGACCCTCGCTCCGCCATGGCGGTGCTTTTAACCTTATAATTTGATACCTATATATTATATAGTAAGGGTTTTTTGACGCAAGGGGTAAACAAAAGTCGCGTTTTACCTCGCATATTCGATAATTCTGGTTTCCCTAATCATCGTTACCTTTATTTCTCCTGGATATTTGAGCTCTTGTTCGATTTTCATAGCCACATCGCGTGCCATCAGCTTGGCTTCAGTATCCGAAATTTTCTCGGGAGTCACGAAAATGCGGATTTCTCGTCCTGCTTGGAGAGCATAAGACTTTTCTACAGCAGGGAAGGCGTTGACCAAGGCCTCGAGTTCTTGCAAGCGCTTGAGATAGTTCTCCACCGAGTCGCGCCTTGCGCCTGGGCGGCCACCAGATATGGAGTCTGCGGTCTGCACGATGACAGACTCGATCGTCTCGTAAGGATAATCTTCATGGTGGCTCTTCATTGCGGTAATTATGCGTTCGTCCGCTCCGAATTTTTGTAGAATGCGCATACCTATCTCAATATGGGTGCCTTGTACTTCATGGTCGAGCGCCTTACCTATGTCGTGGACCAAAGCCCCGGCCTTGGCTATCGCCACGTCCGCTCCGAGTTCCTCGGCAATCATGCCGGCGATATGCGCCATCTCAATCGAATGCTGGAGCACATTTTGTCCGTAACTAGTACGGAAGTAAAGACGACCGATGATGGCCACTATTCGGGGATCGAAGTTGAATATTCCGCATTCGTAAACCGCCTGCTCGCCTTTTTCTTTAATTATTTTGTTTATTTCCTCTTTAGCTTTTTCTACCAACTCCTCGATCTTGGCTGGCTGGATACGCCCATCTAAAATCAGATTCTCTAGCGCAAGACGGGCCACCTGACGGCGGATAGGGTCGAAGGAAGATATGACTATAGAGCCAGGGGTGTCGTCCACGATGAGCTCTACGCCAGCTGCACGCTCGAAAGCTCGGATATTCCTGCCTTCCTTACCGATGATTTTACCCTTGATTTCATTGTTCGGAATGGAAACTATGGTGGTCATAAGCTCGGATGCGGTCGAGGAGGCCAGGCGCTGAATTGAAGTAGCCAAAATGTCTTTTGCCCTGCGGTCGAGCTTTTCTTCGTTTGAGTTCTCGAGTTTTTGGATCTTAATCAGGATGTCTTCTTCGTATTTTTTCTCGATATCTTTGAGGAGTTCTTCCTTGGCTTCGGCTTCGGAGAGTTTGGCCACTCGTTCTAGTTCTACTATTTTCTCAGCTTCGATTTTCTGCACTTTTTCTTGTATCTTTTTTACCTCTTCCACTTTCTCTTTTATGTCCTCCACTTCGCGATTTACTTCGACTTGGCGTGCGTCCAAAAACTCGTCCTTCTTGATAAGTCTTTTTTCTGTTTCCTTAAATTCCTGCTCCTTATTTTTTTCTTCTTCGCGAAGTTCTGCGAGTTTGGCTTCTGATATTTTCTTAGCGTCGTCGATGATTTTTTGCGCCTCTTCTTTGGCAGCGACCATCATCTGTTTGATGTCTATCTCGATGCTCCTTCTTTTGCCGAGCGCGATGATCAGGCGAAGGTAATAGCCGATACCCATACCCAAAAGGAGCGCCCCTGCGCCGATTAGGATTATTGTTAATATGCTCATAAGCTTATGTCAGCTTACAAGAATGAACCATTATATTAGAGGCTTCAATTCCTTGGCCGCTAAACTTCTAGAAAAACTTTTTGTAAAGATAGGGAAACTTTTTCTTGAGAACTTCATAATATATGGGATATTCCTGCGAACCGATAAAATAAATTTGTAAAATTCAACATACTCAATATACCAAATATATCAGTATCTGTCTAGCGCATACCCGGAGCC
>JBBDZS010000011.1:0-20954 GCA_040900015.1 Minisyncoccota bacterium
CACATGAAAATTCTAGCCATCGAAACATCCTGCGACGACACAGCTCTTTCTATTTTAGAAGTAACTGGCGGTGCGGAAAACGCCCGTTTCAAAGTACTCGCCAACAACACCAACTCGCAGATAAACATCCATATTCCCTACGGTGGCGTATTCCCTTCCTTAGCTAAAAGAGAACATATCAAAAATCTCCCTATATTGTTAGATGCCTGCCTAAGGCAAGCGAAGCTTGAGAAAAAAAGGAAACCGGTGGATGCCATCATGGTCACCTACGGACCAGGGCTTGAGCCTTCGCTTTGGACTGGAATCGTATTTGCCAAGGAGCTCTCCAAGAAATGGAAGGTTCCGCTTGTCCCGGTAAATCACATGGAAGGACACATAGTTTCCGTCTTCGGTAAGGATAAAGGCAGTTTCAAAGTAGAAAAATTAAAGACGCCAATCTTATCCCTCTTGGTCTCCGGCGGACATACACAACTAGTCCTTACCAAAAAATGGATGGATTATGAAATCATCGGTGAGACTTTGGACGACGCTGTGGGTGAGGCCTTCGACAAAGTCGCCCGCACACTCGGCCTACCCTACCCGGGCGGTCCACAAATTTCGAAATTAGCGGAGGGGCTAAGGCAAAAAGAAAAACAAAGTTTGAAGGGTCCCCGCAGCGCGAAGAGCGCGAGGACTGAGCGTATTTTCCAGCAGGAAAATCGCGACCCTTCAAACTTTAGTTTTTCTGGGAGCCTCCCTCGCCCAATGCTGTACACCAAAGACTTCAATTTCTCTTTTTCGGGATTAAAAACGGCAGTGTTGTATCTGACAAAAAAACTCAGAAAAATCGATGATGCAATGCGGGCACAGATCGCTCTGGAATTTGAAAACGCCGCCATAGAGTGCCTGACCTATAAGACAGCAAAGGCGCTCGCGAAGTACGAAGCAAAGACCCTGATAGTAGCCGGGGGCGTAGCTGCCAATAGGCATTTGCGAAAAGAAATGAAGAAGCTAGTAGGACGCAACATCAAGCTCCTATTCCCCACCCAGGCTCTCTCTGGCGATAATTCGCTCATGATCGGAATCGCCGGTTATCTTAATTACATAAAAAATAAGAAAAAAACCTCTCCACCATCGAAGGTCAAAGCAACTGGTAATCTAAGGCTTTAGTGTGATATTATTGGTCTATGAATGAGAAGCTGCTGAAGCCCTACAACGCAAAGGACACCGAAGAAAGAATATATAAGCTATGGGAAGAAAGAGGTTTTTTTAATCCGGACAATCTACCTGATGACCGGAAAGAATCATTTACGATAATTATGCCACCCGTCAACGCCAACGGATCTCTTCATGCCGGCCATGGACTGGTGATGACTATCGAAGATATTATGATCAGATATAAGAGAATGCGGGGTTACCGAGCCTTATGGTTACCCGGACTCGACCATGCGGGATTCGAAACTCAGGTAGTATACGAAAAAAAACTCGAGAAAGAAGGCCGCACCAGGTTCGGTATGGACCCAAAAGAACTATATAAAGAAATTTTAGATTTTACGCTTGAGAACTCAAAAAATATCAAATCCCAGATCAGAAACATGGGCGCTTCTTGTGATTGGTCTCGCGAAAAATTTACACTCGACTCAGGCATAGTAAAAAGTGTGCACCAAACATTTAAAAGAATGTACGACGATGATCTGATATATCGTGGCAATAAAATAATTTCTTGGTGTGCTAAACATCAGACATCTTTCTCCGATCTGGAAATTAAAGACGAAGAAAGAGTAGATCAATTCTACTACCTAAAATACGGACCATTCACCATCGCCACAGCCCGCCCGGAAACCAAGTTCGGAGATAAGTATGTGGTTATGCATCCGAACGACAAAAGATATCAGAAATATAAGCACGGACAGAAACTAACGCTTGAATGGATAAATGGGCCGATAGAAGCAACTGTCATCAAAGATTCTTCGATAGACATGGAATTCGGAACAGGGGTCATGACCATAACTCCCTGGCATGACAACGCAGATTTTGAAATTGCAGAAAGACACGGATTAGACAAAGAACAAATCATCGACGACCAGGGGAAGCTTCTTTCTTTGGCTGGCGAGTTTGCCGGAGTGCATATCAAAAAAGCACGACCGTTGATCGTAGAAAAACTAAAAAGTAAGGGCTTGGTAGAAAAGATTGATGAAAATTACAAACATATCGTCCGCACATGTTATAAATGCGGTACGGTCATCGAACCTCAAATAAAAAGCCAATGGTTCGTGAAAATGAAGCCTTTGGCAATAAAAGCTCTTGAGAGAATAAATAATGGTGAGATAACCTACATACCTGAACATTACAAAAAAATAACTTTACACTGGCTTGAAAATATAATTGACTGGAACATTTCTCGCCAGATTGTCTGGGGTATACCTATTCCTGCAAAAATATGCGACGAGTGCGGTGAAGGTATGATAGACATTGAAGATACGATTGTTAAATGCACCAAATGTGGTGGTGAGGCTAGGAAGGATAACGACACCTTCGATACCTGGTTCTCGTCCGGACAATGGCCTTTCTTATCTCTTGGTTATCCCGATAGTTCTGACTTTAAGACCTTCTATCCTACTAGCGTAATGGAGACTGGAGGCGACATAATTTTCTTCTGGGTTTCCAGAATGATAATGTTAGGACTTTACATCACGGAAAAAATACCGTTTAAAAATGTTTATTTACATGGTATGGTTCTAGACGCAAAAAGCCAAAAAATGAGCAAAAGCAAGGGTAACGTTATTGATCCTCTCGTACTCACCGACAAGTATGGAACTGATGCATTCCGAATGGGAATGGTGGTGGGAAACACTCCGGGAACTTCTCTTGCCTTGGCGGAAGACAGGATACGTGGATATGGAAAATTTGCCAACAAGGTTTGGAACGCCGCGCGTTTCGTCCTAGACAATACCAAAGACTTAAATACAGAAGAAATTCACAAGTACGATGAAGAGGATAAAAAATCAGATGAAGATTTAAATAATTTAATTACGGAAATTACAAAAGAGATGGACGATTTCAAATTTTACATCGTGGCGGAAAAGCTCTACCATTATTTCTGGCACACATTTGCGGATATCATCATAGAAAGGTCAAAGAAAAAGATTTTAGAAGGTAGAAATGCCGACTCAGCAAAGGCACTCCTTTACTCCCAGCTCACCACCCTCCTCAAAGTGCTCCATCCATTTATACCTTTTGTGACCGAAGAGATTTGGTCTATGCTGCCACAAAAAGAAAAAAGATTATTAATGGTAGAAAAGTGGCCACATACGAATGTTTAATAACCCCAAAATACTAGGCTTGGCTTTCCTGGGAGGAATCATCCCTTCGCTTTTATGGCTTTGGTTCTGGCTCAAAGAAGACAAAAAAAGCCCTGAACCTGCGGGACTACTTAGCATCATTTTTGCTCTTGGAGCCATATCGGTGTTCTTCGTACTACCGGTGCAGAGATTTATCCAAGCTCATGTGGCTGGCGACAATTGGGAGCTCATAGCTATGGCCGCCGCCGAAGAGCTAATTAAGTATATCGCAGTAGCTGTTGTAATTTACCAGAATTATTATGCCAACGACCCAATCGACTGGCCGATTTACCTCATTACTGCCGCCCTCGGCTTCGCAGCTCTAGAAAACACCCTTTATCTGATAAAGCCCTTGACCCTCGGCGAAACTACCGTAGGCCTGCTCACCGGGCATCTGCGTTACCTTGGATCCACACTTCTCCACACTGTCGCAAGTGGTGTAGTAGGTATTTCGATAGGCTTTGCTCTCCATATGAGCAATTTAGGGAAGACTCTCCATTTGTTTTTTGGACTAACACTCGCCGTAGCCTTGCATAGTGCCTTTAATTTTTTTATAATAAGGAATGACGGAAGCGACTTTCTAAAAGTATTCGCTTTCCTGTGGGTCGCCACGATAATAGTAATGCTTGTTTTTGAAAAATTAAGAAGATTGAATTAAGACTTTATAACTTTAAATCTTTATTAACTTTATAACTAAGAATATTTATGGAAAATAAAAAAAGAAGTTTCTTTGAAAGATTAACAGGCACAGTGCGCATTGATGAGGAGGAATACGAGGAGCCAAAGAAACATCTAAAACTCGGTAAACAGGACAAAAAAAATAGCGAGGGAAACGCCTGGATGGAAGAAGAAAATGAGGAAGCGGAATTGACCGTAGATGTATACCAGACTCCGACCGATATCGTGGTACAAACTATGGTAGCTGGAGTAAAACCAGATGACCTCGAGCTCACTATCGCTCGGGATATGATTACCATCCGTGGCAAGCGCGAAGAACACAGGAATGTAGATGAAGAAAACTATTTTACCAAAGAACTTTACTGGGGCAAATTTTCCCGAACCATTCTGCTTCCCCAAGAAGTAGAGCCGGAAGAAGCCGAAGCCACCGAGAAGCACGGCTTACTCACCATCAAACTACAAAAAGTAGACAAAGAAAAGAAACAAAGCGTCCGCGTACGCTCTATCTAGACCCAAGAAAACTTTGTGCCGAGGACCAGAGTTGAACTGGTGACATCTCCCTCTTCAGGGGAGCGCTCTACCAACTGAGCTACCTCGGCATGTTTTAACTACTCACTGTTGAAATTCTGAAAGAACGTATTGAAGCTGTCTAGGTTGCTTCTTGCCCCTCCGTACGCATCCTGTATCTGCTGTACAAAAGGCTCCAGGAAGTAAAAGGCTCCGACTGCCAAGCCTATTACCAGCACCCAATACGCAATACTTAAAGCCCGCCTGATTCTCATATGCTTATGAAGCGCCTTAAGAATTTTATTGTTCTCTTCCGCGAGCTCCAAACTTTTGGTCAGTAGCTCTTTCTCTTCGGGGGACATAGGCAAATACTAGCAAAATTGAGATAAAAAATCAAAAGCGATTACGGTATTCGAATAATATATACATCTCTTCTCTTTGGATCTCCCCAATTGCTGGTGAAAAGGGCAAACTTACCATCACGGCTCAAGCTAGCTCTCGGGCTGTCCCAGTATTCTCGATATGTGGTGTTATGACTAGCCAAGCTTTTGGTTCGCCCGCTACCATCGGTTGCCGCCAAGATTATCTGGTCTTTATATATAGGATTCGGCCCCAGGATTCCAGCATAGAAGCTTATAAGCGCCCAGCCTTCGTCGTTGCCGAGAAGTGATACATGAGAGGCCTGCCAATCTTTTTTCATATTGAGAATAACCTTTTTGTTTGAAGCGTCTGCTAGGCTTGTTAACACGAAAGTATTATTCCAGTTATCGTAGCCCAGGATCGTGCCTCTGCCGTTATCCGAGTGCCCTACTGCAAAGTCCGGCGCGCCAGAGGTAAGCGAAGTAACTTTGGATGTGGATAGCTCTACGATCTTCATCCGAATATCTCCTTCCGCTTGTTTGGTGGTCTTTACTGTCAGGTATTGCCCGCTCTTGTCCAACTGGACTTCATCCACATCAGAAGTGCGCGCATTATAAATTATCTTGTCTTCCCTTCTGTCCCATACAGCGTAGCCCACAGTATTATAACCGTCCTTGGGGTCCTTGATGGTAAACGCAAAACGATTATCATCCACGCTCTTTGATAACTGCGTTATATAAGACCCAGGCAATTCTTTGGAAAAGTCCTTTAGAGGCAAATACGTAGCATCATCAGTATTGTAAGACCAGATGGATATACCCAGACGAGCAAATAAGATATTAGGAGACTTATCGCTCCATAGTGCGTCCTGCCAGTTTAGATTAACCGAAGGGGGTGGATTCCTGAAAAGTGGTTCCTTTTTAGTTATAGAAAAATTTACCGGATCGAAATGGTACAATATTGGATTTTCATCACAAGCAATAAAAATCTTGGTGCTATCTAAATTAAAGCTAGGCCAGTATGAATAAGCATTTACACATCTCGTGCCGTCATTTTGGTTTGTAACCTGTATCATTTGGGTGCCAAAATCCGGATCAATAAAATGTCGACCTAAACCAGTAATGGTCGGTGGGGTTGCAATCGTGGCAGAAGGAAAATTTGTAGCTTCAGCAACCGAAGGATTTACTATTGTAATCGCAGGAGAATTAACAATTGATGTTGTAGAAGGATTTACAACTGTAGTAATGGGTGGATTGTAAACAATCGAAACCGAAGGATTTGTTGTTACTTCCGCTGGATTGGTATTTTTTTTGGTGGGACTTATGCGTTTCTCAGGTGAGGCAGGTAAAATATTCGCATCAGCTCGAGGAGCATAATATCTCGGAACGGACTCCTGTGGTTCTAAGCCAGCTTCGGTCGACAGAACCAAAACTGTCAAAAAAACAGTAATCAGACTAAGTACGATAAGTTGTTTTTCTTGGATTGGCATGTGCCGTCGGCAGGAATCGAACCTACATCTACCCCTTAGGACGGGACTGTTCTATCCATTGAACTACGACGGCTGGATACACACGAGCTACAAACCCAGCAATTCCGAGATCTTTGGCTTGTTAAAGCCGACAATCAAATCGGATCCTATTATTATCACGGGAACACCCATTTGTCCGCTCTTGTCCATCATCTCCTGCCTCATGGCTGCATCGTTCGCAACATCATGTTCAGTATAAGAGACATTATTTTCTTTAAAAAAGTCTTTCGCCATATGGCAAAAATGACAAGATGGTGTTGAATAAATTATTACTTCTTTCATGTTTTTTTACCTTTTAATTAGTAATAAGCCATTATATCATACTTGCCCGAAAGGCAAAATAACGATATATTCTATATGGAATAGAAATAAAGCGGGATTAGTTTAGTGGTAGAATGAGTCCTTCCCAAGGATTAGGCGGGGTTTCGATTACCCCATCCCGCACAAATGTATTGATAGCAAACAAACTGCTTTTTTTATTTTCTTTTATATTTTTTTGACTTTTGAAAAACTGAGCTGAGGAGCTTGGCTACCCCCTTCTTGGCAGTGTCATAAGTCTGACCGATGTCTTCGGACATCTGCCTGGTTTTTTTTAGTATGCGTATCAATTGATATATGACCATTCCGAGCAATACGCCCAAAACGATCATAGCCAGAGATGCTATGAGATAAAACAATGTCTGGGTGACAACTAGAGTATCCATCTATTAATTATAGAACACTTACGAGTAAACATCAAACAGGTGAAATCAATTAGCGGAATATTTTCCCCCATAAATTAGAAAACCAATTGCCGTCGTCAGAATCTGATTTTTTCTGCGCATTTTGGTCTTCCACGATAATTATCACCCCTTCGCCTTCCTTTGCAAGACCAAACTTATTTCTAATGCTCTCGTCTATTCCCTCGGGTGTTTTTAGGGATTCAATACTATCAGAAAGATTTTGCTTACTTTCCTTGAGAGCGGTCAATCTATCTTCTGCCGTCTGTCTGTTATACCTTGTGTCGCGTAATTTGCCAAAAAAATCTATAATCTGCCAAGTAAAAAATATCGTCGCGATAGCCAAGAATATCAAGACCGGCCAGGACTCGAAAAAACGCTTATAGTTCCTTTTACCTTGTAGATTTCTCATACTGTGCTATTATTATTACATGCTTTTCAATAAAAAACATCAAAAGCGGGTTCAATTCATCTGGGCGGTAATAAGCATTCTGATCATCATAAGTATGATATTGCTATATTCCCCTATTTTCAGCCCTCAGTAATAATACTGAGAAATCATTCCCCCGACTGCATCATTTTCAGGAAAATATCCTGCGGAATATTGACTCGTCCGCGTTCTTTCATCTTTTTCTTGCCTTTTTTCTGCTTTTCCCGAAGCTTCATTTTGCGAGTAATATCTCCTCCATACATATGCTGGGTTACATCTTTTTTCATGCCTGAAATAGTGCGCGAAGAAATTATTCGGCCAAGAGCTTTGCCCTGAATTTTTAGGGTGAACATCTGCCGAGGTAAAATTTTATGGAGCTTTTCCACAGCTTTCTCTGCCTCATCTTCCACCCTTTTTTGAGAAACCACTCTGGAAAAGGCTGGCACCGGCTCATCCGCAACCAAAATATCCAACCTGGTAACCTTAGCTTCCCTCATATCTTCTATTTCATAAGATATCGATCCATAACCAGAAGAAGTACTTTTAAGTTCATCGAAAAAGTTGCGCATCAATTCCCGGAGTGGCATTTTTACGAGCACCGCCGAGCGATTATCCCCGAAATTTTCGATCTCGCCAACTTCGCCCTCGTGATCAAACAAAAGCTGCATTATGTTTCCTACATATTGTATCGGTACTATAATTTTCATGGCTACCCAGGGCTCGAATACCTTTTCGATTTCACCGTCATCTGGAAAAAAGTATGGCGAATATATTTTTTCTCTTTTGCCATTCCGATAGACCACCTCATAAGTAATGGACGGAGTGGTAATAACTAGATTTAAATTAAACTCTCGACGAAGTCGTTCTGTTATTATCTCCAAATGGAGCATCCCCAAAAAACCTAATCGGAAACCCTTGCCGAGAGATCCAGAAGACTCCTCCTCAAATGAAAAAGCGGAATCAGAAAGCTTGAGCTTACCTAAAGCGAGCTTAAGAAGAGCAAAATCATCAGCATCTTCGGGAAATACGGAAGCCCAAACTACGGGCACTGGCCTCATATACCCAGCGAATGCCGGAAGAGGATTAGATGTTTTGGTAATAGTATCACCTACTGAGGCGATACCCGGTTTCTTGATACCCGTTACGATATACCCCGTATCACCAGAGGACAAGAATTCTCTCGGTGTTTCTTCTGGTGAGAAGGTACCCACTTCGAGAGCAGTAAATTTTTCCCCTGAAACCGAAAATAATAGACTGTCTCCCTTCTTAACCTTACCGTCTAGAATTCGAACAAAAACTATCACCCCGCGATGATTGGAATACTGAAAATCGAAAACAAGCGCCCGAAGCTCATTTTCTTTATGGTAAGTTTCGGTCGGCTGGGGCACTCTCTTTATAACCTCCTCGAGTAGCTTTTCCACGCCTTCCCCTGTGCGCCCGGAAACCAATAGTATCTCTTCTGGATCGCACCCTAGCAGCTTTACCACTTCCTCTTTTATTTCCGGGACCCGGGATAAGGGTGAGTCTATTTTCGACAGCACTGGAATTATCTTAAGTCCTCCTTCACGCGCCATAGCAAGCGTGGTAAGAGTCTGAGCCTGGACTCCTTGGGTAGAGTCGACAAGAAGAATCGAACCTTCCACTGCCTTGAGCGCGCGAGAAACTTCGTACGAAAAATCCACATGCCCAGGGGTGTCAATTAGGTTCAAAATATAATCTTGCCCGCCTTTTTGCTCAGGACGGTCAAAATGGTAAACCATTCTGACTGGTTGCATCTTGATAGTAATGCCACGCTCACGCTCGAGCTCCATAGAGTCGAGCACCTGCTCGCGCATCTTGCGTGCCTCAATCGTATGGGTGATCTCAAGCATGCGGTCCGCCAGAGTGCTCTTACCGTGGTCAATATGAGCTATGATAGAAAAATTCCTTATATGCCTTAAATCCATAGAACCATCCTATCAGAAAAAAGGGCAATTTTAAAGCCCTTCTTGAGATGGAGCCAGAACTTTGGCTTTCCAGAACTTTGTATGAAGAGTTTTTGAGAGATCTTTGAGCTCTTCATTCTTAAGCATATGGAGAACAAATATTCCCGCTAAAATTCCCAAAATGCCCGAGATGAATCCTTGCAGGAACACACCCCAAAATGTAGTCGTGCCAAAAATCGGCGAAAGGGCGTTTAAGGAGAGATACGCCACCAAGCCAAGGAAAAAAGAAGCTCCAAGGGACTGAAAAAATGTCTTGGTTATAAACGATTCTCCTTTCATTAGATCCCTGCGGACAAAATACCAATGCAGAATAAAATTGAGTATGGTTCCTGTTGAGTAAGCAAGCGGCAACATTAGGACCGCTGTGCCTTCTATGTCGGAGACCTTAAGCAATGACTCGATAAAATATCTAAAGACAAGCATATGATTGAAAGCATAGGAGAACACTAATGCTAAAATAATAATCGACACTGAGGAAACCAAATTCACATAAAGTGGAAGCTTGGTCTCACCCCGGGCGTAATGGGCTCGGGAAATAAGAGCTATCATCCCCTGCGCCAGCACGGATATAGAGAAAATAGCGAGCGAAGCTGCAACCAGGCGGGTATCATCCCAAGAAAAGGACGGAGAGCCAAGTATTGTGCGCACTATCTGCGCCCTTAAGACAATAAATAGGAAAGTAATCGGTATTGACCAAAATACAATCGCGCGAGCCGAAGACTTGAGGTAATTCCTGAAATCATCCGCATTGCCTTGCACAGCAGATTTGGCCAAAGTGGGAAAAGCAGCTACCGCATAGGAAATTCCTACGATATTAAGCGGTACGGACTGTAAATTTAAAGATAGATTGAATATAGAGATAGAGCCCGGCTTGAGATATGAAGCGAGTGCGACAATCGAGATGAGAGCTATGTTGTTGAAGGCAAGCCCCAAGGTTCGCGGTAATGATGTGGCAACTGATTTTCTTATCTCAGTAAAATTAATTGAGAAAGTAAAGCTAGGCCGAAATCCAGAACTACTCGATGCTAAAACCTGTACAAGGAAGTGCATCAAGGCCCCCATCGCGACACCTATTGCAACACCCGTAATTCCAAATACAGGATACAGAACTATAACACCCAATATTATTCCCAAATTGTATAAAATGGGACTCAGCGAATAAATCACAAACTTTCGGAAAAGCTGAGTAACCGTACCAAATAAATTCGAAAGACCCATGAATATTGGTGAAAGAAGCATTATTCTCGAGAGAGCAACTACTGTAGTCTGAGATTCAACATCGAATCCAGGAGCAATCACAAACATCAAGTGCGGAAGCACAAAAAAAGCTACGACAGAAACCGAAACGATGAGCGCAAAGAAAACCGTGAATATATCGTTTAAGAATTTTTGTGCTTGGGCCGTTACCTTACCTTCCGCCATCTTGGCGGAGAGAAAAGGTATCAGCACGGTCACAGAGGCCATTGAGGCAATCGAAATGAATATCAAGTCGGGAACTCGAAAAGCCGCATAGTATGCATCGAGCGCTGGCCCTGGTCCGATAAAATGCGCGATGGAGCGATCCCGTACCAGGCCGAGAATTTGAGAGATGAAAGCAAATGAGCCTAAGAGTAGTGCAGCTTGATTGATGCTACTATACTCCCTCCCAAAAATTCTCAAAATTTTCTCCATCCTTATTCAATTGTTATTCTAGTTAGTGGGTGTTTCTGGGGTTGTAACCGGAGGATTTGCCGGAGCGTTTCCACTCTTAAGAGAAGCAACATAATTAACCAAATCCTGATTGTCTGGAGCCAAAGCGAGAGCTTGCTCTGCAAATGTGATGGCTTCCTGATTTTTATTCTCCAGTCGAGCTATTTGGGAAAGAGTGAGTAAAGCATCGATGAAGTTCGGCTTTAATTCCAGTGCTGTATTGGCAAATGCCCTAGCTTCCACAAGCTTATTATTATTGAGTGCGGTTCGGGAAAGTGCAAGGTCTATCCCAGGATTGAGCGGATTAAGCCCCTTGGCCATATTGTAGTGCTCTACGGCCTTTTCATAGGCATCAGCGACCCCCAGAGACGACACTACGCTGTACACATTGCCCAGCGCTAAATGATTGAGATGATTTGAGGGGTTATAATTTACTGCCAACTGCGCTCCATTAATAGCTTGTTCTACTGCTGTCTGCAATTCAGCCTGTTGTGCTTCCGTAAGCTCTTCAGTTGCACCGGCAAGAGTATTTATCTTAGACAGATGTACCTGAGAATAAGTCCTCAAATATAAGTCATTTACATGAAGAGACAGAGCCCGACCAATAGATGCTTCTGCCCCTGGAACTGTTGTAGCCTCGAGTGTGCTTCGGAAATAAGAAACTGAAGCCAGGCGCTCCACATACTTAAATGCCGTAGCTGCTGAGACTATCATTACCAAGACCAAAAACAAAATGAAAAAGAAACTTTTGCGGTGATCGTCCAAGAATAATATAGTCATCATACCTCCGGGACGGCTACTGGCTGAAAGACCTACAAAAATACCGGTAAATGCCAGGGCCAGAAGGAAAAGAACCGAACCAGTAGAATAAAAGAATAAGGCGATAAATAAGTAGAGTGCCAGCACAAAGAAAGCAATCATTTCATTATTGAGCGCGCCTTCCCGATTAGCAAAAACTGATTTCACTCCGGCATAAATAAATAATACAAGAAAAATTATCCAGGATAATATTCCCAATATTCCAGTAGTGGCAGCAAAAGTCGGGAGTACGCCAGATCCGGAACCAAAAGAATAATCCCAGAAAGGACCGACATTTATGTCAGGAGATTTATGTAGTGCCCATACTTCACCAAATCTGTTCGGACCAACTCCTAATACCGGATCTTTGGCTACTGCCGCCTTAGTGACGGATATTGTGCCACCCAAAGTAGGGCTGACCTCTGTATTTATGAGATTAAGCCTGCTCGGCAGGATTCCCCCGACAAACTGGCTAGACATGAAGAAAAGCAAAGAAACCATCACTATCGCAAAGGAAAAAGCAGGGAAACTTGATTTGCCAGCCCCTTCTTCTCTTTCTTTGGACATATAAGAAACCTTGTAGACGAAGATAATGAGGGCAAAAATACCGAGTATTTCCCAGGCGAATAGGAAATTTACTGCAGCCACCATCAAAACTGAAATTACAATGAAAATCTGAAGTAACATCTTGTTCATTCTAGAGATAGGAAAAAAGTCGAGGATGAGTAGCGATGCGAGGATTGAAAACGCTCCAAACAAACCAAGTGCATTGAAGGAACCTAATACATTCTCTGTATTCGCGCCGAGAATGCCCAGAGATAGGGTTTCAGGTAAAAAGAAACGAAAAGCTTGAAATATCATCACTGCCGCAGAAGAAATGATAACACCGAAAAGCACGCTTCTCGCGCTCCCAGAATCCTTGAGTATGACTGAAGATGCAAACATCAAAAGAAAACCGGCGAAAATGAACCAGAAGGAATTCATATCCAACATTATGCCGAACATTGAGATACCGCGATCTCCGGAGAAAAAAGCTGAAAGGAGAACAACCACTACCACTAAAAATCCGGCGGGTAAGAGCCAGCTTTTGGGTATTGATATCTTGCCGTCAGAAAACCGAGCAACCGCCCAAAAAATAATTGAAATGGCAAGCCCAACCACTAAAAGCAGTCCTTTGGATGTTTCCACTGGTATCTTGGTGAAAGGAAGGGCAAATACAGGTAATAGAACGATTACGAAAAACAACGCTAAAAACGAAATCCTATCTAAAATATTTGACCACATAATTTTTACAAACTATTTATAAATTAATAAAATCCAGACGACTATATTTACTCCCCCAATTATATCCGCATTAATAACAAAAAACAACAGTATCCTATAAGAGGATGTTAATAAGTCGACCCTTGATATAAATTACTTTTTTGATTTCTTTTCCCTCAGTATATTTTTTCACATTTTCATCGAGAAGGGCCTTTTTCTTGACTTCTTCCTCGGTGTCAGATGCACTCACCAGGATTTCCGCGCGGACCTTACCATTGATTTGGACTGCTATTTTCACTTCCTCGTCTTTAATCATTTTAGAATCATATTCCGGCCACTTGGAAATATTTATTGATTTCTTTTCCCCTAGCGCGTTCCACATCTCATCAGCCAAATGCGGAGCAAAAGGGGAGAGAATTTGTAGGAATTTTTTATAATCGCTCTTATTGATTTCGGATTTATCCATTTCGTTGACTAGGACCATCATCGCAGAGACCGCGGTGTTGAAGCGCATATTTTCGATATCCTCGCCTACTTTCTTGATCGTCTTGTGCAATAGCTTCTCGAGCTTCGGGTCGGTTTTTATTTTGGATAAATCTCTCTGCCCGATTTTCCAAACTCGTTCTAGAAATCTCCTAGACCCAATGATAGTACTTTCGCTCCAGGCGATAGCCTGTTCGAATGGGCCCATAAACATCATATATAGTCGGAAAGAGTCTGCGCCGTATCTACCTACTATATCGTTCGGATTGATCACATTGCCCTTTGATTTACTCATCTTTTCTCCCCCTTCCGCCAGAATAAGGCCGTGGGAGGTGCGCTTCATATACGGCTCGCTAGTAGGGACAAGCTTGAGATCGTATAAGAATTTGTGCCAGAAACGGGAATAAAGTAAATGGAGTGTGGTATGCTCGTTGCCACCATTGTACCAGTCCACTGGCGTCCAATACTTTATTTTCTTAGGGTCGGCGAAAGCTTTCGCATTCTTAGGATCAGTGTAGCGCAAAAAATACCAAGAGCTTCCCGCCCAGTTCGGCATAGTGTCAGTTTCCCTTTTGCCAGGGCCCTTACATTTCGGACATTTAGTGTTGACCCATTTCTCGATGAGGGCAAGCGGAGATTCCCCGCTTTCTGTAGGCTGGTAGTTTTTTACTTTTGGTAAAAGCAAGGGAAGGTCCTTCTCGGGTAGCGGAACTATACCGCATTTCTCGCAATGCACCACAGGAATAGGCTCACCCCAATACCTCTGACGCGAGAAAACCCAATCACGAAGTTTAAAAGTAGTTTTGAACTTTCCTCCCACGAAGTTGACCATTTCTTTTTTCGCTTCCTCAGAATTCAAGCTGTTAAACTTCCCAGAATTCACTAGAATGCCTTCCTTTGCATAAGACAAATCATTTTTCCCTATTTTATAAAAGGGTGTAGGGCTGGTGGTCAGAAAAGATGCTACCTTATCCTTCTCTACCCAGACTACGTCGTGCTTTGACTGCTCACCTTCGCTTACCTCATCCCTCTCTTCATTTTCCAACTCGAAAAATAATCCGTAGAAGTCCGCTATGCGATTCTCGTCCTTTTGGGGATGATAAAACTTAGCATGCATCGGGGTACCTAAATGCTGAATGAATTTCAAATTTTTATATCCCGTCTCTTCATAAATTTCTCTTTTTGATGCTTCGACAATATCTTCACTCTCTTCTATGCCTCCGGTAATCGGAGTCTTCCAATTAGTATTCTTTTTCCATTCTAAAAGAAGAAACTTCCCATCTTTTGGATTCCTGACATAGCATTCCACCGCCCTTCTATATACGAAAGGTTTGCCTGCCTGAGGCGGATGGGTACCTTCCGGTGCTTCTTCGGCGATGACATACTTGATGTCTAAATTGTATTTGGTAGCGAATTCAAAATCCCGTTCGTCGTGGCCTGGCACAGCCATTATGGATCCAGTGCCGTAAGTCGCAAGCACATAGTCCGCTATCCATACAGGTATTTCCCTCGAGGTGGCGGGATTAATGGCATGAACACCCTTGAGCTCTATCCCTGTCTTTGTTTTATCTAGTGAGGTGCGTTCAATTTCGGTCTTCTTTTTTACCTTGGATATATACTGCTCCACCTCGCCCCAGTTTTCGATTTTGTCTTTCAAGCCGCCTAAAAGCGTATGTTCCGGTGCAAGCACTAAATAAGTAGCTCCGAAAATCGTATCTGGGCGAGTGGTAAAAACTTTAATTTTATCTTGGTGGCCGAATATCTCGAATTCAATTTCAGCGCCTTCGCTTTTGCCAATCCAATTGCGTTGAGAAGCCTTAATTTGTGGTAAATAATCCACTTCGTCGAGATCTTTGTCTAGTCTATCCGCGTACTTAGTGATCGCAAGCATCCATTGTTCTTTCTCTCGCTTTTCCACTGGGGTGCCGCAACGCTCACAGCCACCATTCACTACTTCTTCATTTGCAAGTCCTATTTTACAAGACGGACACCAGTTGATGCTCATCTTCGCCTTGTAGGCCAGATCGTTCTTCAGAAACTGCAGAAAAAGCCACTGAGTCCATTTATAATACTTCGGATCAGTGGTGTTTATCTCCCGTGACCAATCGAAAGAAATACCGATCGACTTGATTTGCTTACGAAAATTATCTGTATTCTTTTTGGTAACCACTCGAGGATCCTGCCCGGTTTTGATGGCATAGTTCTCTGTCGGCAATCCGAAGGCATCCCAGCCGATAGGATAAAGCACATTGTAGCCTTCCATTCGTTTCTTGCGCGAAACCACATCCATGCCGATATAGGGCCTAGGGTGCCCCACATGCAGGCCTTCGCCGGAGGGGTATGGGAATTCTACTAGACTATAGTATTTTTTATTCTTTTTACTTTTACCTTCTTCTTTGGCATGATAAATGCCTTCTTTTTCCCACTTCTTCTGCCATTTGCCCTCTATCTTAAGATGGTCATATTGCTTCATGTATTAATATGATACCTAAAAGGCACCCCCTTTGCAAAATTACGCAGTTATGTATCTTTTGTTTATCGAGATAGAAAGATAGCCTAAACCTATGAATACAAATCCAAGAATAATAAGCGCAAGTGGCCAGCTCAGAGAATCGGCAAAATATTCTCCGGTAATATAGGAAACATGCGCTAAAAGAGCAAGAGTGCTTGTCGTCAATATTGCACTACTTTTAAGGCGTACCGACAAGGCCAACCCTCCAAAAGCAAGAAGGAAATACAATAATTGCCAGAGCTCCGAGCCGAAGACCTGTGAAAAAGCCGCAATTAAAATACCAGAGCTTCCGAGGAAATACATAATTCTAGTTAGTTGATGATTCCATCCCCCAATAAAACTTTTTCCAAGAAGAATATAGCTCACCCCTACCGCCATCGTCAGATAAGCGAATATGTCTCCGTGCGACCAAAAAGGTTCTTCGAGTATAGCTTCCATAAGAAAGTAAACAAAAGCCGTACCGTTGCCAATCGAAAAAATGGTGAGCACAGGGTGTTTTTGCATTGAATTCAAAAACAAATAAAACGCGAAAATGATTCCGAAGGTAACAGCTACTGACCATATATTCCAGTCCACATACATCTCGTAGAGCAGAACCATCGCTCCGCTCGGAATAAGCAGACCACCGAGCGCATGAAATACTGGCCCAATTTTGTCCTCTGGCTTTGTCCTTAAGAGCATCGAGCCGGAAAAAGTAAGCGCTAGCCCTACTCCGAGTGTGACTAAAATTCTACCGAAAGATCCAAGGTCGTCCCAGAGTTGACCGATGAATATCATTATTCCGATCAGCACTATAGCCGCGCCGAGGAAATACAACATTTTATTAATGGAGACCGCTTTTGGACCTCTGCCTTCCAAAGTATCGTCGCTCACCACCCCGCTGACTACATTTATCCTGCTTAATGCTTCGTCTCTATGTATCTCCCCAGTCATTATCTTTACCGAAAGCTCCTGCAACAATTCCTCTTTAGTCATAATGTTTTAATTAGTTTTTGGACAATACCCAGCCAATGAACTGGAAATTACCACTATAATAATACTGCTCTCCGGAATTTATAAGATTCAATTTTTGCTTGCTTTTACCTTTAACTAGATAATTGCCGTAGTCTGAAGACCCGCCAAAGATAAAAAATCCTGCGTCCCGATTGGAACTGTACGATACTGTGACGCCATCGGGAGAAGTGAGAAGTGGACTCAATAGGAGGAGCCCCGCATCGTATTGCGTAATCTCTCGACTCTCATTTCGAGTGGTATCATGCAGGAATATGCGAAATGTATATCCCTCCTGTATGTCTGGAGTCCCATTCTTGTTCTGGTCCATATCAGCGCTTCCGGGATTTACCACTAGCTTATTACCGACCACGGTATAAAGAGTACTAAGATTCGGGCAAGCATAGTATGTGTATCCGCTGTTGTTAGCACAAGTAGTATAGATGAAATCATATTCGGTCTTGAGAAATAGAGAAGGCAGATAAGTGCTAAGCGCCACGGCGACTATCAATAAAACAGGTACAGCAAAAGCCATAACAAGAACTATGTTTTCTTTTATGAATTTTTTCATATTATCTTGGGAGATTTATGCTGGTAGGCTTCGGGTAAGGAGGATAAAGCTCTTTGTCTATTGTTCGCTCAAAGCAAGTTCGGCCTTCCTCGTGATCCCAGGATTCATTCATTCCACCACCTGGATATGGATAAGGGTAAGAAACAGCCTTATCTCTCTCGGCAAACATCGGCATGATGCCACCCCCGCCATAATATCCACCATATTCCTGCCAACCTTGTGGCATAGGTCGTGCGAATGTAGCGCATAGTTCGAAAGTTAGCGGACCCTTTAGGGCATATTCGTATGTCCGACCTTTTTCAAACTCGGGGTCTACTGGAAGCGAAAAACCTGAAAGCGGATCAGTAAGCTCAGATAAATTAGCAGGTAATTTTTCTTTCTGCTGCCAGAAGTTTATAATCTGATACTGGATAGTCTGAAGATCGTTCACCCTCCTCATATCCAGCCGAAGGGATCTCTGCTCCATAGGACTACCAATAATCATAAAGCTGTAACTTATTGCGAGCACTACTAGCAAAGCAGCAACTCCTCCGAATATCCTATCTCGGCCTGATGTTTGGGATCCCTCTCTCCTTAATATATGCAAATAGTACAATCCAATCAATCCAGCGACGATAAGAACTGCGAGAACTTTCAAAATAAACCTAGAAGTAATTTCGCCAGAGATGAAGTATCTCACTAACACTATAAGGTCCACCGCACTAATAACCGCAGAAAGAAATAATATGATGTACATCACCCATTTCTTAAACATCTCGTCGAGCGAAGTCATTCCTTCACTAGAAAATTTCCGCCAATAGTAGGTGATAGCAAGAAAAATCGGAAATACGATGATAAGCGTCGCCAGGGAAGCGCGGATACTTTCATAGTCGTAAGTATTGTAGCCATATTGGTAGCTAGCATTTAATGCGTCCGGAAAGCGCTTGTTGAGCGTCTCGAAGATAAGGTTGAGGAATGAGACGACTGAGGTTATTAAAGTTACTAATACGCCAACGCACAGAAAAAAATATCCCACATTGAATCTAGACTTTGAATTTGTTTGTGTTTCCATATGCTTATTTTAGCAATATAGACACCCTAGCGCAATACTAGCCCCTCTCTGCAACATCGAATGTTGCAGAGAGGGGCACTATCCCATACAGACCTTTATTTTGGACTCCAAATAGCTGTGTTGGAAAGCGGGATGGTTCGACCGTTTGATTTCTCAAGCGCACAAAGCTCCCCGGATTCCACGTCACCCTCGAAATCCCGCATCATTTCTTCAAGCGCATAACCGGTCGACAGCGAAGACGAATCCGTAGCATAGGAAGTGAGGATGATAAAAAGGGGTTTCGCTGATAGGACTTTTCTCGCTTGTGCGAGTAACTTCGGCAGATTCTCCTCTAGTTTCCAAATTTCTCCTTTCGGTCCGCGACCGAATTTCGGTGGGTCCATAATTATCGCATCGTATTTATTTCCTCTTTTCTCTTCCCTTTCCAGAAACTTCATCACATCGTCTTCGATAACCCGCATCGGCAGACCCGCTAGCCCGGCGTTGTCCTGGTTTTCCTTGGCCCACTTAAGTATCTGTTTGGATGCGTCGAGGTGCGTCACTTCCGCACCGGCGCGAAGCGCAAAAAGACTCGCCACTCCGGTGTAGCCGAATAAATTCAAGAATTTTGGTTTCCCTTGCCCAGAAGCAGAATTTTCCTTCTGTTTCGAGGCTATCGCCTGTTTGATTTTCGCCTCGATTATATCCCAACAAGGTGCTTGCTCTGGGAAGAATCCTAAATGCCGGAAAGGCGTAGGTGAAGCCAGAAATTTAATCCCCTTGTACGACATCTCCCATTTGCGTAAGGCTTCGCCTTCCGCATGCATCTTCCAGCCGGCCTTGGCTCCGCCTTTAGAACTCCAAAACTTACCAGAAATATTTTCCCAATCCTTTTTAGGCAAAGTTTTCTTCCAAAAGGCTTCCTCGTACGGGCGCACGAATGTATGCGGGCCGAATCGCTCCAGCTTCTCCCCCTCGCCGGTATCTAAAAGCTCATATCCTGTCTCGCCAATTCCTTCGCCATGCCACTCTTTAGAGTAAAAAATTTTAATTTCATTCTTCATTATATCTTAAATTCTATCACATCCCCGTCTTTGACTATGTATTCCTTGCCTTCCGTGCGGACCAGGCCTTTACTTTTTGCCGCAGTATACGAACCAGCTTCTAGCAGTTTATCCCAAGCGACCACATCAGCTCGGATGAACTTTTCCTTGAAATCATTATGTATGGCTCTGCCTGCTTCTGGAGCAGTCGAGCCGATTTTAATCGTCCAGGCGCGAGTCTCGTCTTCTCCTGTGGTAAAATATGTTTCCAAACCCAAAAGCTCGTAGCTAGCCTTGATCAGGTCATCGAAACCTTTTTCAAAAACGGAATCTATTTTGACTGAGGCGCCGGGAACCGCAAACTCTACATTTTCGTTCGCCTCCGAAGTATTGAGCACATACAGCATCGGCTTTAGAGTGAGCAGGCTAAGTGATTTTATTTTAAATTTTTCTTCCTCGCTCAGATTGGCCTCAGTCGCCATTTTACCCGCTTCGAGAACAGCTTCGACTTTTTTCAAAATACCTTCTTCGGCAATGGCTTCCTTGTCTCCTCTCTTCACATCGCGCACGAGGCCAGCAAGTCGCTTGGAGACGCTTTCGAAATCCGCCAATACAAGCTCGAGATTGATCACACCGATGTCCTCGAGAGGGTCGATTTTGTTTGCCACATGAATTACGGACGGGTCCTCAAAAACCCGCACCACATGCGCGATCGCGTCCACTTCTCGAATATTAGTCAAGAATTTATTGCCTAGGCCTTCGCCCTTGGAAGCACCAGCTACCAGACCGGCGATGTCCACGAACTCAATGACTGCGGGAATGGTCTTGGCAGACTTTGAAAATTCGGATAGCTTCGCCACCCTTTCATCTGGCACAGGCACGATTCCCACGGATGGGTCTATGGTGCAGAACGGATAATTCTCCGCTGGCACACTTTTCTTGGTAAGCGCATTAAAAAGCGTGGATTTACCCACATTCGGCAACCCGACGATTCCGATCGATAGCGACATAATAGAATGAATATAGCAGAATCACACTGGCTATGCCA
>JBBDZS010000012.1:0-1640 GCA_040900015.1 Minisyncoccota bacterium
TAACAATAAAAGAGATAAATTATTTTCGCTCACGGGACTATCACCCCCTATGGTGCCCTTTTCCAAGGACTTAAGCTAATAACTTATTTTTTGACTCTTCTAGAAATCTACATTGTCATCTTACAACCCCCCTGTATTGCTACAGAGGTTTGGGCTCCTTCCTTTTCGCTCGCCGCTACTAAGAAAATGCATATTTGTTTCTACTCCTCCTGGTACTGAGATGTTTCACTTCCCAGGGTGCTCTCCTTTTGCATAAAGCAAAAGATTGTAGAGGTTTACTCTACAGGGTTTCCCCATTCGGAAATCTCCGGATCAAAGGTTGCTACGCACCTCCCCGAAGCTTATCGCAGCTACGCCACGTCCTTCATCGCCTCTTAAAGTCAAGGCATCCACCGTACGCCCTTAAATTTCCTGTTAAGAAATTTACAAACCACAATTCAATTTTCATTGAATGTTCTGACAGTCCTGTTTCAAGACCGCTCTTTACTTTAGGACCGTCAATCCTACTACTAAATTATAAGAGGAAGACCCTCATCTCGGACGAATCCAAGACAAAAGACCTCTTACAGGCTCAAGCGTAGGGATTTAGTTTTCAATGATTCTAGCCTTACTGCAAAAGAAACTTGGCACAAAAAAACCGCCTTTTAGGCGGCCTGCACAGACAAAAGAAAAGTCTGCTAAGGCCGGCCTTTTAAACTGTTTCTTGTAATAATCATACCGATAAGCCCAGTATAATCTAATGCAAAAAAGATGTCAAGTTATGACATCTTTTTGTGCAAATACCGTCTTTTAAACTGTATTTATTACCCCTTCTGAGATACTTCCTCCCCGAGCTTGTTGATGAATCGAGCTGCTGCTTCACGCCCACCCAGGCCGAAGGCCAAAGCGCCACCTAGTGCGAGCATCGCAATGATGCCTGCGAAAAGCACACTCATATAGTATTCCGCTACACCGAGCTCCCCGAGAGCAATAATGAATGCGAAAGCCCACACAGCATACTTGGTCACTGCAGCCAACATATTTGCTGAACTAAGATTCATGCTCTTAGCAGAAGCAAGGACCGCTCTCGAAAGCGCCTCGGAAACCACTGTCGCAATTATCAAAATGAAAGCTGCGATGATCACGCGCGGCAAGAAGCCAAGCACGTCTTCTCTTAAGAACATCGCGATGTCGTTTAGTCCTACCAAATTAAGAGATGGAAGGAGGAAAACAATAATCACGAACCACTTCGCAACCTGGCCGATGAAGTATCCAGTATCGAGACGCATGCCCGCTTTTCTGAAGAAATCATCTGCACCGACGGTCTGAAAAGCTCGGTCCACCTTAAGAGCGCTGAAGACCTGTTCGAAGGCCTTAGCGATAAGCGAACCCAGTATCCAGCCGACTATAAAAAACAATATAGCCAAAACCAGCTTAGGAGTGAATTGCACGAAGCCCCACCACAATTCCTGCAATGAAGCGTTGAAAACATCACCCCAAGTTACCCAGATATTATTCATAATATTTCCCGCCAAAGGCGGCTCAGCCCATGGCTGAAACTAACTTAACTAATAAGAATACTTTTAAAGTTTCGACCTTTTAAAGCTCTACTATTAGTATATCAATTTCTAGGCCTTTTTTAATGAAGATGTGGATAACTC
>JBBDZS010000012.1:1740-7384 GCA_040900015.1 Minisyncoccota bacterium
ACGGATTGGAGAAGCCGAAGCTCTCGCCTAGCCACATCGGAGGCCACCCGGCTTCGCTTGATCACTTCTTTAATTTTGAAACTTTTGTTGCGGTTGAATAGAAAAAGACGCATTATTTTTACTCGCGCGGAACTGCCTAATATTTTGCCGAGAATTTCCATTTATGTATTCTAATTCTTTTCCTAAAAACACACAAGCTGATTATTGAAGCACGGTATATATCACTCCGTTTGAGTACCTAGTATTTGTGTTTGAGACCGAGATATTGAAATTCTCCACGCATGGTGCCTGGAAGCAATATATCTGTGGTACCGCTGGGACATTGAAGCTAAGCGAAGTCCCGTTGTACGAATATATGTTTGAAATTAAGATACTGCCGAATTTTACAGTATTACCGCTCTGAGAAAAATTCTTACCATAAACTATGACCTGACTACCTACCCGACCGTAGTTCGGCGCTAAGTATGAGATGCTTGCGGTGATACTAGATGGCTGGCAATTGTAAGTATAAGGATAGCAATATGGAGGCACGGGCATAGGTGGAGTTATCGGAGCATTGGTCAGGCTGTTTAAAGTCTGCCAGTCCGCACGGCCAGTAGCTACGAATCCGCGAGCCCGCTGATAACTAGCGACTGCATTCCTAGTGATAGGCCCATAAGCGCCGTCCACTCGCCCGAAGAAATATCCCTGATCTCGGAGAAGCTGCTGAAGAGCAGTGACTTCCTCTCCTTTCACTCCCACCTCGAGCTCGCGAACAAACAAATAAGATGTCGCCGGCTGAGTTTGATTGCAAGGTTCTCCTGTAATAATGCTGTAAAGATTGTAACCATCACATCCTGGGATAAACACAGTGGTCATGCCTGGATAGTTTGAATAATTATTAGTCGGATATCCAGAGCACGGCATACCAGTGGTCACGCTATATAAATTGCCGACGTAACAGCCAGAATCATAATTATTGCCATAAATATTCGCCTGAGCAGTCCTAAAGCCCAAAAAGCCTGCAATAATAACTAAACAGATAATAATCCCCGAAACAAGTAATATTCTTTTCATAATTAACTTATACCACTTTTATATTTTTTTGCAAGTAAACAAAACACCTGGGTTGGCCGGGTGTTTTGCTTACTTTTTTGGGCTTATTTGTTAAGCATTTTGAGTACTTCGGGTCCTACCAATCCGTCTATTTTTATACCCTTAGCTTCCTGGAATTTCATAACCGCGGCCTTCACCCTAGGGCCAAACTTACCGTCGGCAACGCCAACATTGAAACCAGCTGTATTTAAGAATTTCTGAAGCTCGGTGACCTCCTTACCTTTCGAACCCTCGCTCAACTCTCTAGTAAACCTGTGGCGAGCCATAGTGGCGGCTGGAGTTTGGCTCCGGACTGTCGTCGTGCTATTCCCGAAAACTGCGCCTGCAGAAGCCGCCAACCCCGGAGATGAAGCGGATGCCATACTACAGTTTATGGTCTTAGGAGAATTAGTCAGCTGGGATGCTAAAAGATTTTCATCAAGCGAGAATACGGATATTTTATGCGAACGCCCATCTTTGAGCGATGCCGGGGTGCTAATCGTAAATCCGTGGTTGCCGGTGACTCCGTAAGCCGTGTTCACATCAGAGCGCAGGCCAGTAGTCTGGATGTATGCGATCTGAGTCCTAAAGCCGTCAACTTCATCGAAGATGTTTATGACTGTCTGCCCGCTCTTGTTGTTCATATTGAGCGCCCAGCCACCGATGATGTCGCAAGTAGCCGCATCGAGATACCCCACGACTGCAGTAGGCACAGGGGTCGGAGTAGTGTCTGCTGGATTTACAACCAAAGTAAATTGCTTTGACACAGACTGTGGGCCGTTGGTCATAGTAACAGTAAAAGTATATGTACCCGCCACTTGTGGTGTTCCAGTTATCACTAGACTGCATGGGTCACATTCCTCAATCGTATTGATCCCGGAAGGAAGCGAGCCGCCAGTTCGCGAATACCTATGCGGATAAACATAAACGTTTCCGTTCATTTGCCCTCCTGTGCCGACAATAGATGCGAGATAAGGCACCCCGACTTTCGCATTTGGAAGTGTAGCTGGGGTGGTTATAGTAAGTGGTGTGGTCGTAGAACTAGTGATGGTGAAATATCCATCGCTCTCATCTACAAGACTAACGTTGCTTGTTCCCATTCGGAGATAGTACTCGCCTGCAGAATAAGAAGTCGGAAGTGTAAAGGTTAGAGAACCAGTATTGGGTGCTTGCAAATAGAGATCATTGGTAGCACTTGAAGAACCCACCCGGCGTAAAGTGAAGTCCACAATACCAGGATTACCGTCAACTACTGGATTCCAACGTATAGTTTGAGAAGAGCCAGTTTGCCATACCTCTCCTCCATTTGGAGATATAATACTAGGTTGCTGTGAAGAAGCTGGCTCTACTTTTACTTGAATGCTGTTAGATGTAAAAGTTCTCCCATTTGTATAAATCTGTACGTATACAGACGTCGAACCTGCCACCCTAGCGGAACAAGTAAATGTCCATGGCATGCCAGTAGCCAAAGAAGAACTGTTCCCGCAGAAATTGTTATTACTAAAGTTCTGATCGAAAAACCATGCTGTCTGATAATACCCAGCTGGAATTGAGCCACTGCCGTAATAATATGAAAGTCCAGACAAACCTTGTGGTGTACCTGAAATATTTATACCATTACCCATCTCGCCTATGCGGACAATTATTGACTCACCAACATTTACACCACTACCATTGTAAGCAGAAAGTCGAATTGATGATTCTGTTGAAGATGCTCCTGACCTTACCCAGAAATCTACAGAATTAGAATCACCTATATGATAGCTATGAAAAATCACTTTATAAGCTCCAATAGGCGTAGTTGGAGGCACAACGAAACTAAGACGACTAGAAGAAATTACCTTGCAAGGTAGATTAATACCTATAATAGTATCATTATGCGCACTAATAGCCTCCAATGAAGAAGCCTCGCAATCACCAAACCCTGAACCATTCACGTAGACTAGATCACCAGCCCTAGCAGAAGAACATGATTCGCCATCAACTGAACTGTATCCGGAATATGAGGAACATCCTGGAGGAAGAACGGCGGGGGTTATCGATGTAATTGCTGGCAAAAGAGCTTGCACTGAATCTTCAACTGTAAGAAAAAAGTCCTTGATTGCAGACTTTCCTCCGGAACTCACTATTGCACGAAACTGATAATTCCCAGCTTTTGTTGGTGTCCCCATTACGTTTCCATTGTTAAACCCAACAAACCCAATACCAATACCCGGCGGAAGAGTCCCCCCTGCTAAACCCCATTGATATGAGCCGGTCAATCCTGTCGCTTCAAGCAATTTAGAATAAGGAACTCCTACTTTTGCATTAGGAAGAATTCCGGGAGTAGTAATATAAAAACTATTTGTCGTATCTGTGACACTTACAGTCAAGCTGGTCTCGGTCTTTTGCCCATTATAGGCAACGGTAAACTTAGGAGTATACACGCCGGGTTTTGTGTACATATGAGCGAACACTCCAGTCTGTCGAAAAGGTGTCGGTTGAACATATAAATTATATTCCTCTTGAGCCGTGGTCTCATCTCCCCATCTTACGAAATATAAAAGGTTGCCCCCGCTTGGATGAGAAGCATTTATTGTCCAAGTGCCTTCTTGATTTACATTGAGTGTCTGCGGACCAGAAACTCCGGAGATGACCGGGCCACTAGGTACTGGCAGACTCGATATGCCTAATATAATTTGATTTATTTTAGTTAGTGTATTAGCATCTACTCTTCCATTTACAGTCAAATTATTATCTTCCTGGAAAAGCCTGACTGAGCGGGCAGACACGGGTCCATACACTCCATCTACTCTGCCAGTATAATAACCCTCATCTTTTAGAAATTGCTGTATGAGTCTTACGTCTGTTCCTCTCATTCCCACTGTGATAACGCGATCGAGAATTATTTCACCTGGAGCGACTGGGCCACAATCATTACAAGGGGTAGGTGTCGGCTGGGTGATAGAAGTGCAAGGCGCACCGGTTATTGGACTATATGCAAAGCCAGGCTGACATCCCAAAACCGTGGTCGCAGTACCGCAAGGCTCGCCCGTCGTTACACTAAACTTATATCCCGGCAAGCAACCACCAGAAGATGTTGTTTGCGCGCTAGTAAGATTAAAATTAAATAAAAAACCGAACACGAACAATAACACTAATATTTTTTTCATCCTTCTTATTATACCCCCCCCCTCAAAATCTAGGGGTAGTCATAGGTGTGGATAACCTTAATGCTGGTAAAACCCCCTGGCTTCCTTGTCCGGCATTAAAATCAGCTCTACGTCTTTATTTTTACAAAGCTCTACGATTTTATCGTCATTTACTGAGCCAGAAGTAGAAAAAATTGTCTTTATTCCACGGCCTATCAACACTTCTGGCGCATCGGGAAACGGAAAGAAGCTGTCGGAGTACGCAACTGCTCCTTCTAAATTTGCTTGCAAGAGAGGCGCAACAGAAGAATTCTCGACGCGGAAGGTTCCGTCCCGAGAGTTTCCTGAGGGATGGAGGAAAGCGAGAGAATTTTTCTGTTGCGCCTCTCTCCCAAACTCTGCCGCGTCATCCGCGCGGAATATGGCGAGCTTGGCCGCTCCCACTCTGTCTTGTTGACCCACACCGTTCCCTACCAGTCTACCGTCTTTGACGATAGTTACAGTATTAGAATTTGAAGTACAGCCTACTGCCCAAGCCAGAATTACATCTTGCATCACTGCTTCAGACACACCCTCCTTCGCCAAGGCTATGGAGGGCAAGAAAGTATAATTCGGTTGCTCCATGAATCCTCCGCGCACATAGCGAAATCTTTTTGCCATATCCAAAGAATCAACACCGGCCTTTTCAATATTCGGATTCACCAAGATTCTACACTTACCTTTTTTGCGAGCAAGTATTTCTATTGCCTCGGGAGTAAAGGCAGGTGCCGCGACTATATCTAGCAGTCGCCTACCATCGCTCACATATTTATGTATCAACTCTTCGGCAATTTTTTCATCCACTTTGTAGTTGAGCATCACCGATCCGCCAAAAATCGCCCGCAGATCACCTTGGAGCATCCCGTCCACCGCTTCGATTGCACTTTCAGCAAAGGATGCCCCGCAAGCATTGCCATGTTTCACTCCGATTGCAACGAACGGAACTTCATTAAAAATTTTTTCAAAGCCGGCACCGATGTGGGTAACTGTCTGAATCATTCTGTCTATATCGCACAGATTGTTGTAACTCATTGGGTTGCCTGCGACCAATTGCCAATTTGGAAGAGCCAGGGGGTCGGCATTTGTTTTGTATAGTCTAGCTGGTTTCTGGTATGCATTTTCACCGTAGGAACATTCCAAAACACTCTCTCCGGATATTCCCTTGTATCCTCCTTTGCTGTGGTATTCGGAAGATACTGCGGTGTAGTGAGATATTATTGCTTCTGCTTTTGCATACAAATTGCTTAGAAATTCTTCTTTATTTTGTTCTCCTCCTCTTAGCCATTCAATTACTTTCTCTCTATCTGTAATGTCGCAAACAGCGATGCGTCCGCCCTTGGCAGCAGAGCGAATCATCGTCGGTCCACCTATGTCTGTCTTTTCTATTACATCTTCGCGGC
>JBBDZS010000012.1:7484-12109 GCA_040900015.1 Minisyncoccota bacterium
AAATTCCTACTGGAATTTTGCGCAGCCCCCGTCTCAGCGCCGTCGCGCTTCCGGCTCAAAATCGAGCTATTTAAGCTCGATTTTGGCCACACATAAATTCCTACTGGAATTTTGCGCAGCCCCCGTCTCAGCGCCGTCGCGCTTCCGGCCGAAAAATAGAACCTATTTTAGTTCTATTTTTCCTCCAGCAGCTTCGATCTTCTTTTTGAATTCGTCTGCTTCTGCCTTCTTCATTCCCTCTTTAAGGGTTGATGGAGCGGCGTCCACAAGGTCCTTCGCCTCCTTAAGGCCGAGACCCAGGACTTCCTTGACCACCTTCATAACTGCAATCTTCTGCTCACCTGCGGAAGCCAATACCACAGTAAAGGCATCCTTCTCTTCAGCAGCTTCGGCAGCCGCGCCTCCTCCATTACCTGCTACGGCTACGGCCGCTGCGGATACTCCGAACTTTTCTTCGATAGCCTTAACAACCTCGTTTAGTTCGAGAGCTGTAGCCTTGTCCAACCATTCTAACAATGTATCTTTGTTCATCCCGTTAGAGATAGGAAATCTTTAGATTTCCGTATCATAAATTAAATATAATAATAAATCGACTAATAACTTTTACTTCACTTTCATCCCGTTAATAAACCAAACGATCTCTAACGGGATTCATTTCCTTAAGATTTCTTCTTAGCTACTTCATTGATCGCCAATGCCATACGCTGTACGGGACTATTGAACAACCAAGCCAATTTGGACAACAGGACTTCCTTGGAAGGAATCGTCGCCAGCTCCATCATCTTGTCTGCGCCGACAAACTTACCCTCGAATATACCTCCGAGTATAGCCAGCAAGCCCTTGTGGGCTTTCTGGAAATTGTAAACTTCTCTAGCGGACGCGATAGGGTCCTTGGAATACGCAATGGCGACTTCGCCAGAGAGTTCAGGGACTTCGCCTTCAGCTTTGCCAGATAGCGCGCGCTTTAGGAGAGTCTTTCGGGATACACGATAATTCACGCCTTGATTGCGGAGGTCTGTGCGGAGTGCCGTCTCGTCAGCAACCTTGAGCCCATGAAAATTCACGAACACCAAAGACTCGCTTTCGCTCACAGCCTTGTCGATCTCCTTAATCATCTCTTCTTTTCTTGATTTTTGTAACATATTTTTTTAATTTAAAACAAAAAAGCGGCACCCAAATAAATTCAGGACCGCAAATGTTCTTTTAATCCTCGTTTGAGGATTGCCGGAATCGACCCACTAAATAGGGATTTTACTGCCCTTCGCTCACGCTCAGGATAAACCTATTTTCATTGCGGTATAGATACTCTAGCACACTTCGCCCGTTTTGCAACCCTCTTCTTCTGTCTGAACCGCCTCGGGCTTCTCCGTATCGAAGTAATTGACGACAAACACCCCTACCATTCCCAAAAGAATCATACCAGCGAATAAAATAAGGCTCTTAAAAAAATGCTTGTTTATCACACCCTAAGTATAGCCCCCACCCCGCCTTTTGCAAAACGCTTAAAATATAACAACCCTAAAGCAATCCGCCATAGACTTATTTATTAAGCTTTCTAATATTTGGCTCTTGTTATCAACCCCCACCCCTGTAGGAATTGATAACATTCACAATTTAAATATTCGTTTTAGCCACTCGAAAAGTTTTTATATTTTTCCTTATTTTAAGCTCATCCAGTCTTTTCATAAAATTTCTAGGTAGAGGCCCAGGCCCCATCCACAAGCTTTGCTGCAACATTTTATAGCCAAAAATTTTTATCTGATTTCTGAGCCAGTCACGTAAATACCTATTTTCTTGCGGAATATCAAAAGATATAATAGTGTTGGGAACAGAATTTTTACCAAAAGGATTTACAAAATAACCAAGCAAATAAATATTTCTCGCATGCTCCCTTCCTTTTTCAGTTAACGCCCATCCCGAAGCAGAGCGTTCCGCATACTGCTTTACACGCAATCTGGATAAGGCTACTCTGACACTTCCTTTTTTATATCTTTCCAACTGACGTTCTGAAATAATTGACCTGAACCGTCGCACACTCCGTCCGCTTGCGAGAGTGGCTACAAGCAGATCAATTAATGTAACCGAGTTATTTTGTTGATATAACATTTTTGTTTTTTGTTATCAACCTCCACCCCTGTAGAAATTGATAACAGCTGTTTTGAAATATTTCTAAGTACTGATAATTAGACACAATGATTTAGTCTGTGATATCGACCATGATTTTGAAAGCCAGATAGTCAAAGAATTCATTTTCGGATGCATCTTGGATTTTGACCTTTACCCGATAAGTGCCGTCGGAGAGGAGTCCCCCGCTCGAGAGCAGGCCGTCCCATGTTTTGGTACAAGTCGATGTATTATCCGCGCAGTCCGATTCAGCCGATCCGGAGAAGAAAATTTTGTATATGCTATCGTCCACCTCATTTTCGATCTTGATCGAAACCCAATCCACATCTTCGTCGGTGTTGAAGACTAGCGTAAGCGGGCTAAGTAATGGGTCGGTTGTGATGGATTCGGACACTCCATTGTATATGTAGCTAGTGATAACGGGTGGAGTCACATCCGGTTCTGGCTCAGCTTCAGGCTCCGGTGGCGGATACACGTCACTCCACACCCCATCTGCATCTCTATGTAATCTGAAGAATGACTGCACCGGGCTCTGGGTGCACACCTGTCCACTTTTCTCGAGCCAGCAATTCGGGAAGCCAATAGAAATAGCCCCATAATACCAGCCGACTATAGGCTGATAACCCAAGATGTCGGCAAAGCCGGTACCACTTGTTACGAAAGTATATTTGTCTCCAACACAATTTATACCTGCAGTGTTGCCACTATTGAAATAAAATTTGGAATCAGAATCTTGCACAGCATATTTATAAGGATTACCAGAATATGAAATACAATCTAAAACAACATTTTGAGTAAACTTACCATCTGGGGTGAATGTCGGAAAAACTTGATTGGATGATGAAGGAAATTGCCCATTGATGGAAAGGCCGTGATCCTCATCTTCGGTATATGGAATGTTGGTGTTCCCTGCTTTATCTTTTAAGACAACACTCAGAGGAATATCACCGCTACCACGATCTGCCTCACCGAGCGAAACTAAACGCCGAGCTCCGTATGTATTTCCTCCGATATAAAAGAAATCTGTAACTAGAATATCGTTTATGGAAATAGCTTCCATCTCATAATCCGAACCATCTGTTTCTATATTCAATTGCAGAATTCCTCCTACTAAAGCAAGGCGGTACTCGAAGCTAGCGGGGAGAAACATTCTTGAAATTACGGGAGCAATGTTGTCGTGAGTAGTAGAGACCTCGACTTCAGTGCTTGCATTAAGAGCGGCATCTATAGCTGTAACAATAAGAGTATTGGCAACATTTTGATTTAAGAAAACTTCCACGGAGAATTCTCCATCTGTAGCTACGCCCGTAGCCCCACTCAAACCACCAGCAATGTTAATGGTAACGCCCGCTTCGGCTGTGCCAGTGACTAGGATGCTATCTGTATTGGACCATTCGGGCAAAGCATCTACCACAGGTGGCTCTGGTGGAGTCACATCGGGCTCAGGATCTTCTACAATTTCTTCTTCAGGTTCATCTTCAATTATTTCTTCGGGTTCAGGCTCTGGGACAGAAGACCCGCCACCGCCACCGCCTACTCCACCAGAGAATATTGTTGGAACTGGAGTTGTTATAATTTCTTCTTGAACCTCTGTCTCATCTGGCGGTAGCACTTCTTCTTGAGGCTCTTCCACTACAGGTGGCGGTAAGATTGTATCTTGGGGTATATCTTCAACTACTTCGGGTGTTGCAACGACGGGCTCCTCCTCTATTGCTGGAGACTCTCCATCTTCAAGCGAAAAATCAGACGCAGATACAGAAGCACTGGAGCCGTCAGAAAGACCAGCCACCGACTTGGCAAAATTCATAAATCCTGAAGCGAATGACTTGCTAGTATTTATTATTCCGTTACCTAAGGCGGACAAGCCTTTATAAGAATTAATCACAACGGATTCGGTGCCAGACAAGACTGGGTCAGCTACAGCAAGTAAAACACCCTGAGCTTTTTGAGCTAGAGTGCTTTTAAGAGGTGCAATGCAAGGAGAAAATTCATCTTGAATATTATTATTTTGTAATCTATCTAAAGAAGTCTTTATCTCTCTGACTATTCTCTCCCCTTCATACGGAAGATATATTTTCGAAAAGCTGTGGCCATTGGGATCCCCATCACTTTGTTTAAATTTAATATTTGCATTGGGCTTGAGGGTATTGGTAAATGGGGCGCTGGTTACATAGCTAGATATTATCTTGTCTGTGGTAGATGTGATGTACGATCCTCCGCCTGATATTCTATTAGATGGGCTGGCTACTCCGTAGACGCTGAGTGACATGCTGGGTACTCCGCCCGGCTCGTCTGCAAGTGCGTCATACAAGGTATTCACATAAAAATTGCCCTGAGAGTGGCCGACTAATAAGACCTTCTGAGTACCGACCTTAAGGCTGGCGTCTTTGCGCATTTGAGCAAAGTCATTATCTTGTAGATTGAAATCCTTCTGACTAAAATATTTCTGAGTAGTAGAGTGAATCAAATCTATCGTCTTGCTATGTGATTTGTTGTAGAGG
>JBBDZS010000012.1:12209-19892 GCA_040900015.1 Minisyncoccota bacterium
AACGCTAAAGCATACTGCAAAAGCACGGCTCTGGTTTTCGCCGAGTTTGGATACTCACGAAATATTGCTAGCTCGACGTCGTCCCTTATGCCATTACTGTTGGCATCTACGCCCTCCACTGTATCATCAGCCATCTCGCCTGGGTCTAGCGGAAGATTGTCCCCCATCACATCTGAGAGCTTAAGCTTGGTGTTGTGTATCTTCTCCACTTGCAGAGCTGTTTTCTCCGCATTTTGCAAATAAATATACCTGCCAATAAGCAGAACGACGAACCCAAGGGCGAGTAAAACAAGGAAATATTTTAAAACCTTGCGAGCCATGTTATTTTAATTATACCAGTATTTACAAAATGGGAAACAAATTGTGTGGATAATTAAAATGTTATCAATCCCCACCCCTGTAGGAATTGATAACAGCTGTTTTGAAATATTTTTAAACTTCGGACAAAAGAAAAAGGGCGCGCGGCCCGTGAATAAAACAAATACTTTTTAAAATTTGTGGGGAGGGGCGGCGGTTGAAAACCGGGCCCCTTCCACCACGCTTCACCGCATGCTGCGGTTTTCGATCGGAGGTGCCGCTTCGTACGCCTTCTGGGCGACAGGGTTGCACCCCAAGCAGAGCACACCCTGATCGTTGACGAGATGCGTCGTGCTTTTGCGGCAGTCCCCGCAATAACGGAGAATCGTAACTACTGTCTGATTCATGGTCTGCCCTCCGGGCCGGAATGGCCCTAACGAATTACAAATTCCTTCTGACTATAATACAAAAATATTAAATACGCAAAGCGGCGAGATATTAGTACAAACCGCCTTTCATAGAAATCACCACGAGAAGTAGAACGATAAAAAATATCAAAAGATGATAGGGTAAGTTTTCCCACCTTTTGGACTTGTCCTTGGCCATATGGGCTTTGTATAACGCCCAGGCTTCCTCGGCGATCCAAAGAGGCAGAAGAAATATCATAAATATTACTAGCCAGATATGTAGAGGCATATGAATACATTATACCCAAAACAAAAAACAATAAAAAGAAGGCCGCCCCACCAGGAGGTGAAACGGCCTTTGATAGATCGTCGTGGCACGAGCGAGGTGGGCAATGGGTGGCCCATTTCACGTGGCGTGTGAACTCGCGCCCCGACGAACCGAACGGGAGAGAATTCTCCCTGAAAGATTCGCCACAAGTGGCAAAGGTTGGAGGGTAGTGCACATGGTGCCGTCGCGGGAAACCAACCTTCCGACTTGTGACGAATGTCAAAAACTTACAAAAGAACGAAGAACGCTGTGAGCCAGGTTGACCCAGGTTACCAGTGGGCCAAGCGCTCTGGCTGAAGCTGGACGCTGTATTCCCCCAGCAATCGCGGCTCCCCCAGCTCACAGCATATATATTATAGCATAAAAAAGCCTTCTTCCGAAGGCTTTTTTATGCTTAGCTTGCTTATCTTTTTGCGTATTTTTCAAGTTTGCCGAGCTTGGTGACCCGCCAATAAGTTTCATTGAAATTGAAGCTTGTGCCTTCCTTTTCGACTTCCTTTTTGACTCCATGCTCCCTCCTGACTCGCGGAAACTCGGCTACGCTCTGCCCAGTCACCACATCGCCCGCCCGAGCCTTCTCAAAAAGATCTAACGCCAAATGCACATCCAGTCGAAAGCCAGGCCTGGGAACGAGGACGCCTTTTTCTTTCTCATCCGTAGCCTCGGCGACTACTACGAAATCATTGGCATACGGCTTTTCTGGACGGAAGAACTCTACCTTCACATCGACGCTATGCGCTGCGAAAATCTCTTTTATTGCCCGTATGATCGCTTCGGGATTCTGGCCCCATGGGAGCTTCGTCCATTTTTGTTTTACGACTTCAGCGATTACTTGAACTATCGGCTCCTCTTCCGGCTCCGGCTCGTCTACCTCCGCGCTAGGATCTGGGGCTTCGGAGCGAAGTTCCTCGAGTTTTTCGCCTTTTAAAAAACTTGCGAAACGATCGGGGTAGGCTTCGAGCTCTCTAATTTTTTTAAACGGCATAACATTGATTATCCCGAACATCACTTTCTTGAGTTCTGCAATAAATATATCCGTAGGACTCCTGGAATCTTTGCGATTAGGGCGGTAAGTTTCAGAATAAGCATAATTGTAAGCGGTTGGCTCGTCGCCAAATTTCTTTTTTTTCCTAAAGTGCACCTCTTTCTTGTATTGAGTGTCGAGCAAAAAAGATTCAATATTCTCGATATGTTGCAACAAATTCCTCACTCTAGTTGGGTCAAGAGTGTCTATGATTTCCGAGGCTTGGGTTTTGAGTGTCTGCCTCTCGGCATCGACCTCCACTTTTGAGATAGCGGTCTTCCTTCCCGGCACGATGATAGGGCCTTCTTTCATTAATCTATTATTATATAGTTACAAATAAAACACAACCAGGCCTTATTCCATCACGAAGCTAGCCTTGAGTACCCGACCCAAGCTCTCGATAATGCCGACGACCGAGGCGGTAGGTATCCCAAGATAACAGCCGTCTTTGGCGAGTATTGCCGCCCCACCGGAGTTGCCCTTGTCGATCTTGGCGGAAGTTATAAAGTAATTGCCATCGAGTCCGGAGACTATACCTTCGGTGACAGTGAGCCCGATATCCGAGCCGATGCCGGGATAACCCAATATGAGCACTCGGTCACCAAGATCCACATCCCTACAGATTTTGACTGTCTTGTTGGCTATAGCGTTCAGCGTCTTATCCGGATTGAGGCGGATAAAGCCCCAGTCCTCGGATGTGCCTACGAAATAATTGTCCTCAAAATTATTCGGTACTGTGTATACCGCTCCGGTCGAGAGCGCGAGCTTGCAGTCGCGCGGGCCGAATTGATCCTGATACAGGAGCACATGTTTGGAGGTGACGGCTTTGATGATGCCGTCGTGAGCCACGATGGTCGCCGAGCCTGCGCCACGGGCATAAGGAGTGCCATTGGTGTACGCCCAGGTGCATTCGATTTTTGCCACCCTAGGGTTCCATTCTTTGACCAGGCTGACGGTAGTGTCTACAGTTGGCACATTGACCGTCTTGATCTCCGCAGGCTTGTTCTTGAGCTCCTCGAGCTGTTCTTTGAGGGCGATGATCTGCTCGTCGCGAAGCCGGTCGAGCGCCTCCTCGGCGAGCTTCTCTTCCTCGAGCGCTTCCTTCTCCTGCCGGACTTCCGCCAATACTTGCGCCTTCTCTGTCTTATAGCTCTTCCAATACTGCCCGCCGAAATACACGCCAGCGATGAGAACTACGGCTACAAATATCTGGAAAAATATTACAGGGTCGAGTTTGCTATGCGGGCCCGGGCTGGGAAATTTGAACTCCATACATATATTTTACAACATTTTTGTCCAAAATGAAAAACAGCGAAAAATGCCAGGACAAGCCCGGCATTTTTCTAAAATTAAAATTCCTTTAATTTTCAGGAATATTTGCTTATTTCTGGATCAAAACTGTGGCGACATTTTGGGAACTGTCGCAATCCATCAGTAAAGTAGAAGGCAAGGTCGAGCTAGAGAGCCTCACTATTTTAAATCCGTACGGCTTGATAGTGTATGTCGAGCCGAGCTTGATGGTGCGGGTCACCGCCGAACGATTGTCCAGCATTATGTTCGTGCCGTTCTTGTAAGTGACATTGTTTGGGCTGACCTGGCAAGTAGAGTCGATCTGAATACGCGCATCCGCATACTTGACCAAAGCCTGCTGGTAAGAGAGCGTGGCTGATTGAGGTGCGGATGTATTTACGCTACCTGCCGTAGTGTCCTCCGTCGAAGTCATATCTGAAATATCCGTTCCCTCCCCGTCTGCTAATGGCGCTTCGTCATTTGCGCTTCTCGATGCCATCCAAATAACTAGGGCAAGCACGACTACGGCGACCACGCCCATCCACATGGTCATATTTTTTTTCGCTGAATTTTCCATAAGATTAAATTAAAATTAAAAGTAATAATTTTTAAAAACTTAATTCGACTTTTATCTATATATTATAATGTATTTCGGAATCTTCCGCCAGGCTACCTAGAGTCCTGACTGCCTTTGAGAAAGTTCCGGACGGCTCCGCCAAAAAATGTCTCTCCGTAGTCACGCGCTTTGCCGATGAGTTGGCGAATATCTGGAATGCGCGTCGGGTCATATACTTCTTGGTACGGATTGGCCCGACCCGCTATCGTATCTAAAATGAGCATAGAGGAGATGGCAGCATAGGTCATACCGTTGCCGGAAAATGCGGTGGCCACATACAGATGTTCGTCGATCCGGCCGATCAAAGCCAGGCCATCGGAAGGCTCGAGTATGGGCCCGCGCCATTTGCGAACTATTTTGTAGTTGACCGGGCCTAAAATTCCTTCAGCATACTCAAGGAGCATAGAGTAGCTCTTATCCTCATCTATCGGAATTTCTTTGCGATGATCCTCGCCACCGACTATCATCCGGTCCGAGAGTTCGCCCGAGTCGATCCGGAAATAATGATAGGGGTTGTGCAGATCGAGGTACATTCCTTCCGGAATGTGGCCCTTCTTGATTTCTAGTTCGTAAATATAAGTAACATACATCCCTTTCTTGAAATGGGTACCCTGGTGAGTGAGTGGGCGATAAGTGGCGATGAGCACATCCTCGGCTTCGACTGTACCTGAGGAAGTCTGCACTATCCTCTTGCCGTCCTTAATTTCCTCCGCTTCTAGCACCTCCGAGCTCACGAATATCTGCGCGCCCGCCGCTTCCGCGAGCTGTGCGACTGCGGAAGCGAATTTGATGGGGTGAAACATCGCCTGGTTGGGTATTTCCAAATAGCCGGAATTTGGGAAATTGAGCCGGGTGCCGTCGGCTTCCAAAGTGGCTTCGAAGCCGGAGTGACGGATGGCGCCGAATTCTTTTTCCAAAAATTCAAACTCGCTCTTGTCTTTGGCGTAAGTGATGACCGGCGCGAATTTAAAATCGCATTCTATTTTTTCTTCGGTGATGATGCGGTGGATGAGCGCGATGGCCTCCCCGCCCGAACGCCAGACTAGCCCAGCTTTTTCCTCACCGAACATCTTGATCAATTTCTCAAAATCCGTATCGATGCACTGGGTGATGAAAGCGGTGGTGTACAAAGTCGCGCTTTGGAGTATATCTTCTTCTTTCTCTAAGACTACGACCTTCTTGCCAGCTTTGGCGAGCATGTACGCATTGAGAATCCCAGTGATGCCGGCGCCAACGATCGCCACATCTGCTACGATGTCGCCCTCTTGCTTTGGGCGCTTCTTACTTTCTGCAATTTTCCAGGTGGATGAATCGCTCATACATATATTTTACCATTTTTGAGCATTGACTAATTTTCGGAAAAATTGCAAAAACACAAAACCCGCCCAGAGCTTTGTGCGATGGGCGGGTTTTGTTATGTTTAAGACATTAGTTCTACTCTTCCGAACTTTCCATTTCAGCCTCTGCTTCTACCTGCATCCTGGCTTTGGTCTTCGGACCTACGAGACCATCGGCGACCAAACCTCTTTCGGCTTGCCACTTTCTGATAACAGCGATAGTCTTCGGACCGATGATGCCATCGAGCATTAGACCAAGGTTGAGCCTAGCGTTGAGGAATCTCTGGAGCTCCTTGGCTGCCTCACCCCGGCTTCCATTACGCAAAGTGGAGTTACCGAAGTTGTACTGACGCGCTGTCGCACTCATAATGTTGCCCACGCAAGACCGGCCGTCTTCAGTACTGAAGCCAGTAGTCCTGTCGGCACAGCCAGCTATAGCCGCCTTAGCTGCAGCAGACATTATCGCTCCGAGGCAAGGCTTGCCTGTCTCTGCACTAAAGCCAGTAGTTCTACCTTCACACCCAGCCTTAACTTCCACTTCTGCTCCTACGACAGCACTAGCTGAGCTCGCTCCAACTACTAAAGAGAACACTAATAAACCCATTCCTAAAAATAACTTTTTCATTTTGATTTTGTATTTTTAATTAATAAAAACTCCGACTGCTATATTATAGCATTTTTAGAAAACTAAAATTAACATATTAACAATATGATTTTCAGGTGTTGGACACCCGAAAGGGAAGCAAATCCTCTTCCAACAAAGAAGTCAGGCCTCTTTCTTCACGAATCATAGAAATTACATTCTGACATTCCTTTTTAAAATTTTTATTGTCTCCATAAAAATCTAAAAGTTCTTTTGCCTCTTTTTCTGCAACAATTGTAAACTTATTGGTATCATATTCTTGTTCACTAGAAAAAACTAAATGCTTTTTAGATTCTGGAATTTCATGAACCATATGATTCATATGAACATAGGGACGAATTTTAAGAAAATATTCGTCTTTTTCTAAGAGCTTGGATTTAAACCGCCCTTGGAATAAAGACCCGCTTCTTTTATGAATTAAATTAAAATAGTTGGTATACCCACCCAGTAATCGTTTAAATAATTCCGAAATTCCGCCATCTACTTCTTGTTTTAAAATAAAATGAAAATGATTTGGATTAAGACAAAAGCAAACAATGGATACAAGCGGTTCTTTCGGGTGTCCAACACCTGAAAGTTTGTTTTTGTCTAATTGACTTTCTTTTATACTTCCGGTTGGCTTTACTGTATTAAATTCTTTAATACTTAAAATAAACCTTTGGAGATCATTTACGTTCGTAAATATATCTCTTTTGTCCACACCACGATTATAAATATGATAATACAAACCAGTCACAAGAGTATCTTTTCTCATTTGTTAATTGTACCATATTTAGGATTCGGGTGTTGGACACCTGAAAGTTAGAGGGATTTGAGGCGGTCTATCTCGGCTTGGTAGAGGGCGGAATTTTGAGGGTAGAGATTCTTGGCGTATTCCCAGAGAGATATGGCATCAGTTATTTGGCCATTAGTCTCTGATACTCTAGCGAAGGAAGTTACAAGATTGATCTTAGTCTTCGGGTCTACCTTGGCGAGTCCGGCTGTATAGACAACCTTAAGCTCAGCATATGAAGCACTAGTCTTCTCGTCGAGATAGGCGATCTTGGTATTCCAATAATCTGTATATTTAGGATTCAATTTAATAGCAGTGTCGATAGCCTTGATGGCTTCAGCTATGTTGCCCTGTACGTTATAGACAGTAAAGATGCGAATGTAGACTACATCGGAATTCTTGTAAGTCAGAGCTTGATTGTAATAAACTATTGCTTGCGCATAGTTGCCAGCGAGAAATGCTTCGGAGCCCTGCTTGAGTGCGAGGTCAAACTTGGCTTTGTTGGTGTCCGTAATTTTCACATCGCCGGTATCTACAGTGGGAGCTGGCTCCTCGCCTGCAGACTCTTCCGTGTTTGCATTCTCGCTGTTCTCTCTGTTTTCATTATTCTCGTCCAATACTGGCGCATTGATGCCACCCTCTCCGGCAGACCGCCTGTTCATCTCGGCATAAATAATGCCAGCGATAAGGAGAACGACTATGACCAAGGCAATGACAAGGTTCCTTTTTTGTTCTTTGGTAAAATTAAATTTATTCATAAACCAAATATAACACAAAATAGAACAAGTTCGAAATCCCATCCATTAGCAAGAACGGTTCTTGCTTAACTCAATTCGGGTGTTGGACACCTTAATTAAACCTCACCCCTTATTTCCCCTCTCCATAATTTTAATTATGGAGAGGGGTTGAGGAGAGGCAACGAAGAAAAAGACAAACAAAAAACCACCCGGTGAGGGGTGGTTTTTTGTT
>JBBDZS010000013.1:0-2477 GCA_040900015.1 Minisyncoccota bacterium
AGACTCCAGAGGAGGAGCTGGATTATTTGCGCGCGCATGTTGCCAAGAGGGAAGAAGAATTAATTCAAAAGGGTCATTTCGAACATGCACCACTCAATGCGGTTCGTGATGTAATTGGTGAGTATAAAACTATTCCACCTAAAGAAATTTTACAAAAGGGACACCTGATGGACCCTAGGGATACTGAAGGCATAGTGCTACGACTAAAGCCGGAGCCACACGACAGTGTAATGGAAGAACTCCTGGGGCTGATCATCACCAAAGGTATAAAGAACGCTCTTTCGGTAGTTGAAGCAATGGGTAGCCCCCATATCGACGATGATTTTCATAGGATATTGGTTCAATATATAAAAAGTGGTCAGATTCTAGACTTCAAAGAAAGCACACCGATGGGTAGAGGTCTCCATATGACCTTGTTTGAAATTACTTTGCCGCCGCCTGAGGACGCAGCCGATAAAGACAAAGGGTTCAAGGAGTTTATCGGAGCGATGGAGCAGTTTTATGCTGGTATGCAGTCCATCTCCGAAGGTAAAGCTAACGAAAAAGAAAATTATTTTACCTTAGAAGTGGCTCTCGGTATGGACACCGATGAGGTGGTAATATATGCCGCTATCCCCAATAAACATATTTCATTATTTGAAAAACAAGTTCTTGCGTTTTATCACAATGCCAAGGTTCGCGAGTCCACAGACGACTATAATGTTTTCAATGAATCTGGTGGCTCCGTGGGGGCATATGCGGCATTCACCGAGAGAGGAGTGATGCCGATTAAAACTTACGACACTATTGAGCATGACCCGATGAAGACTATTCTGAATGTCTTTTCTAAGCTTAAGAAGCGGGGCGAAGGCGCCGCCATACAGCTGGTCGTCGCTCCGGCCGGAGATAAGTTCATCAACGAGTTTCATATGATTTTAGACGATGTTAAAGCAGGCACATCCGTGAAGCACGCCTCTGATAATTTTTATAAATTCAACAAAGCTTTCCTTAAGGCGGGTAAGGAACTGATTTTTGGGGTAAAGCAGAAGGAAGAGAATAAAGAAGAGAATATGAAGGGTAGGCGGGCGGTGGATGAAGGCGCAGCCGAGAAAATAGGCAACAAGATCAAGTCGAGCATTATGAAGGCCAACATCAGGGTGGTGGCGTCAGCGGAGAGTCAAGACCGTGCGGAATCCATCCTGACAGAAATAAAATCCTCCTTCAACCAGTTCTCGGAAGCGGCCAGCAATTCTTTCTACTTTGAAGAGCTTCGCGGGGGTGCACTTAAAAAGTTTTTTCACGATTTTTCTTATCGCACCTTCGCGCCGGATAAAATCATGCCGATGAATCTCAAAGAGCTTTCTTCTGTGTTTCATTTCCCGATCGGAATAGGTTCGCAACCACAGCTTAAAGAGGCCAAGGCTGGTATTGCCCCAGCTCCGCTTGAGATAGGAAGCGAAGGCATAGTCCTAGGAATAAACAGCTACCGCGGGCGAGATACAGAGATACATATGTCGCGAGAAGACAGAATGAGGCATTTTTATGTGATCGGTCAAACTGGAACGGGTAAGACCAATGTTCTGCTTAATATGATTTCTCAGGATATAAAAAATGGCGATGGTGTCTGCTATATCGATCCGCACGGCACTGACATTCAGACTATTCTCTCGCGCATACCTAAGGAGCGAATTGATGATGTTATCTACTTTGACCCTGCGTATACAGCCAGGCCAATGGGACTCAATATGCTCGAATATGATCCCAATTATCCGGAACAAAAAACTTTCGTCGTCAATGAAATGATGGGTATTTTCAATAAACTCTTTGATATGAAAATAGGTGGCGGGGCGATGTTCGAACAATATTTTAGAAATAGTGCCTTTCTGGTGATGGAGGACCCTGAGTCCGGCTCTACTTTGCTGGAGATCACCCGGGTGCTGGCCGACAAAGAATTCCGTGACCTGAAACTTGCTAGGTGTAAGAACCCTATCATCAAACAGTTTTGGATTTCCGCAGAGCAGACTACAGGCGATCAGTCTTTAGCAAACTTCGTGCCATATATTTCCTCAAAGTTCGATAATTTTATTTCCAACGACATAATGCGCCCGGTCGTCCTTCAGCAAAACTCGGTATTCAATTTTAGAAAGATAATGGATGAGAAGAAGATACTATTGGTGAATCTTTCCAAAGGCAGACTCGGGGATATAAATGCGAATCTGATCGGGCTCGTTCTGGTGGGTAAGATCCAGATGGCGGCGCTCTCTAGGGTGGATATGTTTGGGAAGCCAATGAACGACTTTTACTTATATATCGATGAGTTTCAGAATGTGACCACGGATTCGATCTCTTCGATACTCTCCGAGGCACGTAAATACAGGTTGTCCCTTAACATCGCGCACCAGTACATCAGCCAACTGGAAGACAGTATTAAGAACGCAGTTTTCGGCAATGTGGGCTCTATGGCGGTGTTCCGTGTAGGTACTGAAGACGCAAATTTT
>JBBDZS010000014.1:0-15934 GCA_040900015.1 Minisyncoccota bacterium
TGGCGGAGATTTTGAAAAAACAACAATTCGGAATCCCGCCCGCATTCCTCCCCAGACCCCTCCTGCGGGCGGGAAATCAGCCGAGGCAGGGCGAATCCTTTCCCCCAGACAAATTGTTTCGCCCTGCCGAGTCCATTTTAATTCTTCTCGAAAAAAGTTCGAGCAAAGTGTATAATTACAGCACAAAAACATAAAGCAAGTGAATTTATTTACTTGCGAGTTTTTGTGCCGACCGCAGTGATGTTTTGCTAGCAAGCAAAACCACGAGGGGTGGGCTGCGAAAATTTCGAGCGACGGCGAGAAATTATTTGTAGCCACATAATTGGGTTTTTTAACCTTTTTTTAAAAGTTGACTTTTATATTCTAAATGGTATAATTTACATGAATTGGCGTGGACCCTTTTGTCCCCGCTGAGATTTTTTGTTCACCACAACTAGGAACAACTAGGAGATAGTCATGAGAACGATGTGTGTGATGGTAGTCTTCCTGCTGTGCTTCGGCATGGCGGAAGAAGCGAAAGCCCTCGGAACGCAGAACGCCTTCCGGGACAACTGGCCGACGGCGGCCGAGTGCCTCGCGAGCGAAGGCGCTCCGTTCTACCGGCCGAGCATCCTCTCGAACCGGAAGCTCGGCAAAGACGAGGTCGTCCGCGGTATCCCGGCGTCGGGGTGCGCGGATATGGACCTGCCGGATCGACTCTCCGGCAGAGGCTGGGTGCGGATTGAACAGGGCGCCGACGGCATCTACAACAGCCAGACCGGCGAGCTCGTCGGGTACGCGAAATGCCGGAACCGAATCTACGGTTTCGTCACGTTCCCGAAGCCTGTCGGCCTGCGGGGCATGCCAGGTCCGATCGGTCCGGAAGGACCGCAGGGGGATATGGGACCCCCTGGAAAAGATGGGCGCGACGGACTGGATGGGTGCGATGCGGGGTTCGTACGCACCATTGATCCGGGCACCGGCGTGCTCGGACCCTGCCTGCCGGTGTGGAAGCCGAAGGGCGGCTTCTGCAGCAGCAAGAAATGCCGCTGGGCAGTCGCCGGCGCCGCCGCAGTCGCCGGCGCCGCCTGGGCGGCCGACTACTACTGCTGGTTTCGGCCAGCAAAGAAAAGGAAATAGAACTAGCAAAATCGCAGGAAGCGCGAGGTCAACCCCTTCGCTTCCTGCACTCTACAAAGCAATTAAGCCAAATTTATTTTTGTTTAATAATTTTGTAGAGTGAAAATAAAAATAAAAAATCCTTAACGTATCATATATGATATGTTAAGGATTTTTGTTTTATAAAAATTCAGCTAGAAACGAAAATTGGGAGGGTCTGCCGAAGCAAACCCTCCCAATCGATATGATACAAGAGTTGTCGCACTCTCGTGCGTCGCTGCATTTGCAGCGAACTTAGAACTTGGTCCCGTTACTAGGGCCTTGCGGCCTGAGTAATGGTGATAGTAAGACTGCCACCGCTCCATGTGAGCGTGGCCTTTAGGTCCCGTTTGGCACCACCGTTGGCGCCAACCACCCCATTGACACTCCCCGCTCCAGTACCACTGGTGGCGGAGGTCAGATCCAGACGACCCGGGTCGTTGGTGGTGACGGTCCATTGACCGCACCCCGTCCCAGTCATCGAGATCGAGAACACGATCGGGCCACCGTTGGCGCCGATCGAGAGCGTCTGCTGCGTGCTGTAGCTGCATGACGGTGCCGCAGGCGAAGGCGCCTGAGTCACCGTCACGAGCTTCACGGCATTGTCCTGCCCCCTGAAGTTGAACGTCAGGAGACGGGGCGTTGTCGTGCTAGGGTTGGCAGTGGTAACGTTGAATCGAATGTTACCGCTACCGACCCCCGACGAATCAACCATCGAAAGCGAGCCGTCATTGGACACTGCGGTCCATGTGCAGCTCGAAAGATTCGAGGTTGTTGAGACGAACCCGGACCCGCCAGCGTAGCCGATACTCACCGACTGCTGGACGGACTGGTTGCACGTCGGTGTCGTCGGTGGCGGAGTGTCGGGGACGCAGTTGCCGGCTGCGTCCTTCTTCATCCCTTGCGGGACGAACTCCTGTACCCCGTCGATGTTGGGGCACACATCCGGTTTCGGGGTCGGGGTGGGTCCGGGCGTCGGGCCGGGCGTTGGGCCCGGTGTTGGTCCGGGTGTCGGGCCAGGGGTTACTACGCACACCGCCGTCGCGGTGGCTTGCGCTTCGGCCATGGCCTGAAGCTCCGCTTTTTTGGCGGCTGTGGCCGTGGCCGCTTCCGCTTCCGGGACTTCGATCCACGCTTCTGCGTAGCCGTATCCCGTTCCGGTCACCACACCCGCGGGACATACTGCCATCGCGGATGCGTTTGCTGTCGCGGAAACGAATATCCTCACCGTCCTTGGCGCACTCGGCGCCGTCGGCGAATCACACGACTCACAGTTCTTGCCACAAGCGGTCGCGATGACCGCAAGCAACAGAACGAACGCGAACGAAACTAACCGTGATACTCTCATTGCTGTCTCCTTGCGCCGCGTGGGCGCTCTTTTGTTGAGCGCCCGTGGGCGCACGGGCAGTGAAAAACATTCTGTTTTCGATGAACGAGCTTCGTGTGTATCTTCTAAAACACATACGAATCTCACTTAACATTGTATCAGATATATCTAAAATGTCAAGCAGATAATTTAACCTTATTTTAATAGCGCTTGACAATTATTTTCTTTATGATACAATGATACTATAATATTAATTAGTAAAAAAAATATATGAAAAACACCAAGACTGCGTTTTTGAAGGGTATCGGATTTTTGGGCCTAACAGCCCTCGTTTTAGGAGCTTTTCTAGTTCCCTTTTATCAAGCTAGTGCAGAGGTAGTACCAGCAAATGTTGGTCTTACCGCCTCACCTGGCACGATCTGTGCTGGAGAGTATACTGAGTTAAATTGGTCATCTACTGATGCTACCAGCGTAACAATAACTCCTGACATCGGATCTGTAGATCCATACGGAAGTAGAAAAGTATACCCTACTCAAACTACTACTTACACTATTACTGGTTCAAACTCTACTGGTGGATACTCTAGTGGTTCAATCACCGTAAATGTAAGCAACACAGGTTCCTGCACCCCTACCTCTACACCAACCCCTACACCGAATCCTACAGTCAATATCTCCGCCAATCCAAGCAATGTGCCTTTCAATGGCTCGAGCGTAATCACTTGGTCATCCAATAACGCAATTTCTTGTAATGCAACTAGCGGTACAAATGGCTGGTCTGGGCTCAAGGCAACTTCCGGCAGCTTCCATACTGGAGCGCTTTCAAACACTACTACTTTCGGCATAACTTGTACTAACAGCGCCGGTGCATCTGCGAGTGACTTTACTACCGTCACTGTAAGCGGACAGACTATCAACAATCCGACAGTCTTCACTCAGTCAGCTACAAATATTTCATCTAACAGCGCGACTCTAAACGGCTTCGTAACCGGTGGTAACTCTTCGGTCAACGCTTGGTTCCAGTGGGGCACCAATCCTTCCAATCTCTTTGCATCTACCAACCAAAATTTCTACGGTTCTGGCAGCACCAACTTTAGCGCCCCGATTTTCAACTTGAGTCCAAACACAATTTATTATTTCCGAGCGGTAGCCCAGGGTCAGAGCGGAATAATCTACGGCAACATTCTTTCCTTCTCTACGACTGGCAACATATTTAATCCTCCTCTACCTAACCCTCAGCTACCTTCAGTAAATCTTACCGCAGATAGCACCAACATCGCTTTCAATGGATCGACCGTCATCAGATGGAACAGTGCTAATGCCACATCTTGCGTAGCTTCCGGCGGATCTGTAGGCTGGGCAGGAACAAAGAGCACTGGCCCTGCGAGCTTCTTTACTGGCGCGCTTAGCGGTTCTCGAACATATGTCTTGACCTGTACAAATATTTACGGTTCAGCCACTGATTCGGTGACAGTAACCGTGCGACCACAAGTAATAGTGCCCGGCACTACTCCAGCTCCTAGACCTGCCGCTTCTTCCTTAGTCATCGTCACGGCTTCTGTAGACCGCAATCAACCAATACTTCCTACTATCGACAACACTATGCCTCGTCCCGGTGATGAGATCAATTACACTGTAACCTACAAGAACATCGGCAACGCTTCTATCACCAATCTTTCGCTTCAGATAGTTTTGCCTGCGGAAGTAGAATATATGTTCTCCAACCCAAGCAATCCAAGCATCTTCGGTCAAACCCTAATATTCAATCTTGGAACCCTGAGGGCTAATACTGAAGGTCAGGTCACTATCCGAGTTCGCGTACGCGACGATGTAGACCCAGGAACAATACTTAACTTCCCTGCCACATTGAGCTACATAGATAACAATGGCCAACCACAATCAGTAAGTGCCAATGTGACTGCCGAAGTCTTCCGAGACGGCGAGAGTCAGGGATTCTTCCTAGGTGCGAATGTATTCGGAGCAGATGGCTTCTTGCCAGGAACTCTATTCGGATGGTTGCTTCTAATCATCTTGATTCTTCTTCTGGTGCTCTTGGCCAAGTATCTCTTTAGCCAGCCTCACGACAGATATTTGATAGCTCCGGCTCCACAAGCTCCTCCTTATAACCCACCACAACAGAACACAATCATTCACTAATTAGAATTATTAGCTCCCCCACAAATAGTCCCTCACGGGACTATTTGTGTTAAAGTTAAAGAAATGGACAATTCTAAATCGATTCGGATAAATAAATATCTAGCAGACAAGAAAATTTCTACCCGCAGAGGGGCAGATGAGCTGATCCAAGGTAAGAAGGTTTTTATTAACGGCAAACTGGCAGTGCTGGGTAGCCAAGTAGGTGAGAATGATAAGGTAGAAGTACGAGGTGTGAAAGAAATAAAGTACCAATACTATGCCTACAACAAACCGGCTGGAATAGAGACTGACTCGCCTAAAGCTGGCCTGCCTGCGCAGGCAGGCCTCTTTCCTATAGGCCGTCTAGACAAAGCGTCTCACGGTCTTCTTATACTCACCAATGACGGACGCATTACGGATTCCTTACTCAATCCCAAATATTTTCATGAAAAAGAATATGTGGTAAAAACCAAAGAAAAGCTTCGCGGAAGCTTCAAGAAAAAAATGGAAGCCGGAGTAAACATCGAGGGCTATAAAACTAAACCGTGTAAGGTCAAAATAATAAACGACAATTCCTTCCGAGTCACATTGACTGAAGGCAAGAAACACCAGATTCGTCGCATGTGTTCGGCTCTCTTCCAAGAAGTAGCTGAGCTAAAAAGGGTGAGAATTATGAATATTGAACTTGGTAAATTAAAGCCGAAGCAAACAAGAGAGCTTAAAGGCGAAGAGCTTAGTCTGTTCTTAAGCCAAGTGCTTAATTAGGAACCAAAAATAGTACTTTTCTTTTGGGAACCTTAAGTGAGCCTATCTTGTTGTACCCTTTGAAGGATACAGTTTGTTTCTTATTGGCAGATATTGCGACAATCGATTGCTTTCCCATGTAAGGTTTTATTTTGTTCAAAAATTCTTGAGAAGGATCTGCGCTTTCCCCTTGCCACCTAGTCAGCTTTCCATACGGAATATCTACTATTACCATATCAATATTTTTGATGTGTTTTGGAAGTAGCTTTTTGTTTAAAACATCAAAGTGAAATATTTTAACATCTATCTCGTGCTTAATCTGAGAAGAAATAGTCTCAGCACTTTTGATTGCTTCCTTGTGGGAGTCCTTTCCATATTCTTTCACAAATTTGTCCAACTCGCTGACTCTTTTACTGATTCCTTTGTGAGACAGTAGGGCCAAATTCTTATCAGCGAACTCCAAAATATGCTTATCAAAATCCGAAGCAAAGATGTTTTTTATGTCTTTATTATACAGAAAACCCAAGACTGAAAGAGAGTACCCGGAACCGCAAAAAGAATCATAAAGAGTATATGGACCAGCATTACCTACTTTTTCTAAATATTCTTTACATCTTTCAAACATACTAGAAACAAGACGCACTGAGAAATTGGTTGCGCCAGGAGCACCGTATATTACGCGCCCACTAGAGTAATCTTCGAAATTGGTCTTATTGTTTTGCATTTGTTTTACTTGAGTCGCACAGAAAAACAGGAATTGATTTATAATCAAACCCTTCTTTCGTTAAAAGATACAGCGCAATCATTCTATGTAGACCATCAACATGCTTTAACTTATCACCAATAACCACAACAACAAGACTGGAATTAAAACCATTTTTTCTTATATCTTCTTTTAAATAGTTGATCGCATCCCAGCATTCTTGTTTTGGGGAGCTATCTATATTTTTATAGCATTCAGAAGCATCTTCAATTGTTGTATCTAAAGGGAAGAATACAGTTTCTTCTGTCATGGAATGGCCGTGCTTCGGTAATAAAATCTCTAAAAACGTCTCTTTAAGAAGAAAACCTTTATACCAAGAATCGCCGTAAACATCACCTAATTGGATGATGTAATTAATCGCGAGCTGATTTGTCTTTTCAGCCCAAGGAGTTCCATTTTTTTGCTCAGTAAGACTATCAACAACATCTTGGAGAGATGACTTTGATTCTTGAATCAAATTAATTTTCATATGTATTAAGTATACTTATTTTTCTAAATTATACAGACTTGAGCAAGGGGAGTCCTTGCTCAAGGTCAACCTGTTTAGTATAATTTACACATGGAAAGAAAAGCTAAATTTTTAGAAAACGAATATTATCACATTTATTCTCGTGGAGTGGAAAAGAGGAAAATTTTTACTAATGAATCAGACTACTTAAGATTTATAGCTCTTTTATACATCATGAACCAGAATGAAGCTTTTAGGATGGAAAATTTCTTACGGGACAAAAAACACAATATTAAAAACATCTTTGAAGAAAAAAGGAGTGCGCCACTTGTATCAATATTAGGTTACTGCCTCATGCCAAATCATTTTCATTTAATTTTACACGAACACACTGAAGGTGGCATTAGTAAATTTATGGCTAAACTTCTAACTGCTTACTCAATGTACTTTAACACAAAGTATGAAAGGAGTGGTCCCCTATTTACAAGACCCTTCAGGTCTGAACACATATCGAATGAATCACAATTTATGTATATCTTTTCTTACTTACACCTCAATCCGATTTCACTATTCCAAAAAGACTGGAAAGAGAATGGCATAACCAATAATAAAAAAGCAATGGAATTTCTGGAAAAATTTGAATTCTCAAGTTATCTCGACTATCTAAAGAAAGACAGGTTGGAGTCAGAAATTTTAGACTTTTCTTCCGTGCCTCAATATATAAAAGATATAAGCATAGATCTAATAACCCAAGAAAATAATTTCCGAAAAAATGCGCAAATCTAATTTGAGCAAGGACTCCCCTTGCTCATTTCTACTTTTCTAGATCAAGTACTTCATCAATCCTAATTTGTTTTACGAATTCGGGAACGTGAGAGACTAATATCATTGCGCCCTTGTATTCATCTAGGGCCTTTGCTATTACCGGCAAGTGGCGGAAGTTGATGTGGTTGGTCGGCTCGTCGAGGATGAGTAGACCTGGCTTCTGTAAGACTAGTCTTGCGAAGGCTACCAATCCTTTCTGTCCTTCCGACAGATCGCCTATCTTCGTCCGTATAAACTCCCCAGTAATTAAAAATCCGGCGGCGATTGACCTCATTCTCTCCTCATCGAGCTTCTCTCCGCCTTCCTGCATCGCCTGAGCCAAAGATTGATAAACAGTGTCTTCGAAATTAAGCGTGGAGAAATCCTGCCGATAATACCCGATGCGTATACCCTCCCGCACCTTCTCGCCTTCGGCGTGGCCAGAGGCCAATCGCTCTAATAGGGTCGTCTTACCAATGCCGTTCGGCCCCTGGAGAAGCAGGTGCGTATTTTTATTCAAGGATATATGTACTTTATGTTTTACAATCTTTCCCTTCTTCATGGTGGTAAAGGAAGAGATGTTTAGTACTTCCCCTATCATGTCCGGCTGGGATGGAATGATAAAAGGCCGGATCGCCTTGTCTTCCTTGCGGACTTCCACGATATCTTCCTCAAGCTCCTCCGCCTTCTCGCGCATGCGTCTTGCGACCAGCCGCAATCGTCCGCCTTTGTGGGCAAAAACATTGGCCTGATCCTTCTTCGCCTGGATTTCTTTTTCCAGCTGGGCATTTTTCATATTTTCTTTTTCGACTCTGGCAGTAATATCTTTGACCACATTGAAATAATTACCGACATATTGCTCTATTTTTTTGGTGTACACGTCGAGATAAAGCACGCCCTCAGTAAAAGCGTTTAAAAATTCGGCATCGTGAGAAATTACGACCACTGTCTTTTTATAATTCACTAGAAACTTAGTCAGGTGGGCGATACCTGTCTTATCGAGATTGTTGGTCGGCTCATCGAGAAGAAGCAGGTCTGGGTCTTGAATCAACGCAGAGGCCAAAAGTAGCCTAGCTTGCTGTCCGCCGGAAAAAGTTTTTATTACTCGGTCGTGCACCTTTTCATGACCCTTCAAATTAACCACCTCCAAAATATCATCAATCTTCGGATCAATGTCATAAATCTTTTCTTGAAAGCACTTCTCGAAAAATTCCCTTACTGTAAGCCCGAGCTCCTCGCGAGGGATGACTTGTCTGCTTTGCGCGATGCTCACTCCATTGACCACGTTAATAATACCGTTCTCGGGAACGTATGCTCCGCTTATTAGCCCGAAAATAGTGCTCTTACCAGCTCCGTTCTGTCCCATCAGCGTGAGTTTGGATCCGCGTCTAATAGAGAAGCTGACAGAGTCCAAAATAGGCTTATTTACCCCCCATTCGAATGAAACTTTGTCGAATCTTAGGATTGTTTCTTTGGTAGACATTAGGGCAAACTATAGCATTTTAGCCTGAAAATGCAAGGCTTTTCCGACATTGTCCCTAGATAGGCTTGACTTTTATAGTCATAAATGATATACTTGTTATACAAAGTAGAGCGTTGAAAAGAGTCGATTTCGTAGAACACTTATTTGTATTTAACAACTTAAACTAAAAATCAATGACTGGTACAATAAAGAGAATCACTGATAAAGGTTTCGGCTTCATTACCGCAGAAGGGCTACAGAAGGATTTATTCTTCCACAGCAACTCTCTAGTGGGCGTAACTTTTGATGAACTCAAAGAGGGTGACACAGTTTCTTTCGAAACTGAGGAGTCCCCAAAGGGATTGAATGCGACAAACGTACAACGCGCGTAACATTCACCTCAAAAAAACCACCTTCGGGTGGTTTTTTTGTTTTATGTTTATCCTGAGCAATGTCGAAGGATTATTCTTGGGTAAACTCTTCTCCCTTGGCCCATTTTTTAAAAGTTTCGTAGTCAGTCTCTCCGCAGATCCATTTATCAGTCTTGGTATTATAGAAGAAAGGCACTCCTCCACAAAAATCTCGATCGAGCTCGAGCAAACGCTTCTCGTTTTCTTTGTTGCGCCAAACTTCCAAAGATTCCACTTTGAGCCCTTCCTCTTTCTTTAGCTTCTCCACAAGCTCATGCATCCGCACACAGTGTGGACATTCGGTTCCATAAAATTCTAGTAAATGCGACATATATTTATAAAATAAAGAATTCGTTCTCTGGAAGGGCTTGCGGAGGGCGACGGCCCGAGCAGGAACAAAAATTTAGTAAAATTTTATGTGTACCTTCCGGAGAATGAATTCTGCTTTTATTTAGTAATCCTAACCAAACGCGACTTCTTGCGAGCGGCATTGTTCTTCTTGATGACCCCTTTCTTAGTAGCCTTGTCGATGACTGCGTAAGCAGAACTTAACATCTTTGCGGCAGCTGCCTTGTCGGATTTAGCGATCTTCTCGATTTTCTTAATTACTTCCTTCATCGTACGCTTGCGAGCGTCATTTACCGCCTTCTTGCGGAGGGATCCTCGTACTGCTTTTTTGGCTGATTGGGTAATTGGCATATAGATAACTTAACAGAAAACCCTTAGAAATGCAACCGACCTTGCGGGCGGGCTTTCCTGGGGTATGTTATGATTTATAAATGATCGGCAGTATCCGAGGTAAAATCATACTAAAAACAGAAAAATATCTGGTGGTCGAAACCGGAGGGGTGGGCTACAAGCTCAGCGTATCCCCAGACCTTCTGTCCAAAGCCGGCAAAGCTGACGAAGAAATTTTCCTCTTCGTGCATACGGTCGTGCGCGAGGATGCCCTAGATCTCTACGGATTTTTAGATCGTCAAGAATTGGAATTTTTTGAAATGCTTATTGGTGTCTCTGGTATTGGTCCCCGCTCGGCAATTGCCATACTCGGCATCACCACGCTCGAAACCTTGCGCAAAGCCATAAGTACAGGCGATGTGTCGTATTTGACGAAAATTTCCGGCATCGGCAGAAAGACCGCGGAAAAAATAGTGATCGAACTCCGCGACAAAATAGGAGAAGAAACTTCGAGCGGGTCGCTCCAAGGAGAGCTCGATGCGATGGAAGCTCTCAAATCACTAGGTTACTCACAAACAGAAGCCCGTGACGCCCTTAAAAAAGTACCCTCGGATACAGATACAAACCAAAAAGTACGCCAAGCTTTAAAAATTCTTGGAAACAAATAAATGCCGGAGCTCCCGGAAGTAGAAAATTTAAGACGAGGTCTTGAGAAAAACATCGTCGGGCAGAAAGTTTTGAGGGTAGAAGTCCGCAAACCCAAGCTTGTTTCCGGCAAAGGTAATATCCGTACAGCATCAGTAAAGAAAGCGCGGGAATTTGAACGCGGATTTAAAGGTGAGCATTTTTCAACAATAGAACGTAGGGCGAAAAATCTGGTATTTCGGTTCGCAAGCGGAAAGGTTGTCTTGGCTCATCTCAAGATGTCCGGGCAGTTCGTCTATAAAGATAGAGGTAGCAACAAAATCATGACTGGCGGGCACCCGATAGAACTTTCCGAAAAACAAATCCCCAACAAGCATACTCATATCATATTCGAATTATCCAAAGGAGCGCTCTATTACAACGACACCCGAATGTTCGGCTATCTGCTGTACTACCCCAGCGTTGAAGCATTCGAAAAAGAAAATCATTTTGCGCTCCTCGGCCTGGAACCATTTGATAAAAAATTTACTCCAAAATACTTTTTGAATGCTCTCAACTCAAAGAAGAACAAAATAAAATCAATTCTTTTAGACCAGGACATAGTAACTGGCGTAGGAAATATCTATGCTGACGAAAGCCTTTTTGAAGCAGGAATAAAACCGACTAGAATTGGGGCTAGTCTAAACATTAATGAAGTGAAGAAACTTCATAAGGCAATAAAGAGAATAATAACTAGAGCAACTAAAGTTGGAGGATCATCTGTAGCCACCTACCGCTTGATAGACAACTCCCGAGGCAATTACGCCCGCGAACACAAAGTCTATGGCAAAGGGGGTAAAAAGTGTGTGCATTGCAACACAACTCTCCAAAAAACTCTTATTCAAACCCGCACCACCATCTTCTGTCCTGATTGTCAGAAGTAAAAAAATATAAAATATGTGTTTTATATTTTAAAAATTTGGAACACTGCGATTCCTAAAGCCACAGATACATTTAGAGACTCTTTTTTTCCTCGCATTGGTATCTCGGCTATTACGTCGCATTTTTTTAAGACATTTTTTGGGATGCCGGTAACTTCTGTGCCCACAATAAAAGCATTTTTGGGTTTCAAAGATACTTTTTTGTAATCAATTGACCTCTTGTCTTGCTCAATGGCAATAATCTGAAATCCGTCTTTTTTTAATTTCGTAATTAAAGGCAAGATTAATTTCTTTTGCTCCCAGGGCACAAAGTCTTCAGCGCCAAGAGCGCTTTTGGCCATATCTCTCCTTTTGCGTCCGAAGCGGTCGAGCGGCGCCGGGGTATAACCTACAAGATATATCTTATTTATCCCCGCCGCATCAGCAGTACGAAACATCGCACCGACATTCTCTACGCTCCGGATATCACTTAATATTAATATGTTTTTCTTATTGGGCATTTTTCTTCTTTAGTTTTGGTAAAAAATTACGGCCCCGCATATTTTTATGGTAAGCGATCGCGAACCGGTGCGCTTCGCTATTGGCCAGGAGTATTGCAGATTTGTGAGAAAAAGTAAATTTCTCGTCGCCCATTATCGCCTTGGGCTTGTGCCGTTCATCTTTGAGAACCGAAACCACAGGGATAGTAAGCTTCATTTTTTTGATTATCGAAGTTGCCACATTTATCTGGGCGATTCCGCCATCGACTACTATTAGGGAAGGATGGGTCCACTCTTCGTGTTTTAGTCTTCTTTCTAATACTTCTCTTAACGCTCCTGTGTCATTGCTACCAGCCTGGGTCCTTATCTTAAATTTCTTATATTCGCTTTTTGTCACTTCACCGTTTTCCACCACAGTCATCACACCTGCCATACTCTTACCACTTAAGTGCGCAATGTCATACGCCTCGATCCTAAAATTAGATTCTAATGGAAAAACTCTAGTTTCTAGAGAATTTTTTACTAGGGCAATATCATTAATATGTTTTAAGGCGAACATCTGCCTCTTTATTTCTCCGGCTTTTTCAAATTCATGACGCTTGGCGTATGCACCCATTTCTTTCTTTAGATTTTTAAGAATCTGCTTTTTCTTGCCAGCAAAAAATAATTTAATATTCTTAATGTTTTGTAAATACAGCTTACTATCCTTCAAATCCGGGGCGAGATTTATCTGTCTGTAAAACTCAAGATAATTCTTGCTTTTATCGTCAAGGAAGGGAAATATTTTTCGAATTATATTCACCGCTTCTCGTAATTGTGCGCCGTTGGTAAACGGCCCATATACCTTCGACATTCCGACATTCTTGAGAATGTCGGAATGTCCTTTTAGATTACGAGCGCGAGCTGTAAATACACGAGGCAGCGGCTCTTTTGTAATTACTACACACAAAAAACTCTTATCGTCTTTTTCACGAATGTTGTGATAAGGTTGATACTTTTTTATGAGGTTTGATTCCAGGATCAGAGCTTCCAAAACCGAATCGGTAACACTCCATTTAAGATTATCAGCCTTAAAAACCATATCTGTGGTTACCAACCCCCTAGTTCGTATTAAATCTTTGGAGAAATAGCTTTTGGTACGATTTTTAAGCGAGGTAGCTTTTCCTATATATATTATCTTTCCCTTAGATAGGAAATAATATACTCCTGGCTTGTTTGGGATAGCTATTTTTTTTAAGAATTCTCTTTTCATGGTTCGATGTTACTCACCATGACCCTGAGTTATTATCGAATGGGTCATTTTCTAAGTGCTTTCTTTAAATATTTACCAGTGTAGCTCTTTGTGTTGTTAGCCACTTCTTCCGGTGTGCCCTTGGCAATGATGTTTCCACCGTTTACTCCCCCTTCCGGCCCGATATCGATAATATAATCTGAACTTTTTACAATGTCTAAATTATGCTCGATAAGAACGACGGTGTTCCCTTTAGAAACCAACTTGTTTAACACCTCAAGTAGCTTCCTGATATCATCATAATGCAGCCCCACGGTAGGCTCATCGAGTAGATAGATTGTTTTCTCTGTATGAGGACGATATAGTTCGCTCGATATCTTAACCCTCTGCGCTTCTCCGCCGGAGAGAGTCGTCGCGGACTGCCCGAGCTCCAAGTATCCCAAGCCAACATTAAAAAGCGTCTCCAACCTGTCCGCAATAGCGGGAATGTCTTTGAAGAAAGCGAGGCCCTCTTCTACTGTCATCCGGAGAACCTCGTATATATTCTTCTTTTTATATTTTACTGTCAGAGTTTCTTTATCAAATCTTTTGCCTCCACAGACATCGCAGGTCACATATACCGTCGGCAGAAAGTGCATCTCGACTGCGATTTCTCCATTACCTTCGCAGGCTTCGCAGCGTCCGCCTTTTACATTGAAAGAAAATCGATTGGCCTTCCAGCCTCGCAGTCGCGCATCGTCGGTCGTCGCGAAAAGATCACGGATGTGGGTGAAGGTCCCCGTATAGGTAGCGATATTTGATCTAGGTGTGCGGCCAATCGGAGATTGATCTATAAGAATAACCCGAGAAAGATATTCCGTGCCAGAAAACGAGGAACAATTAAAAATCTTCGCGGTACGATACTTGCGCTCTAGTTTAGCTTGAAGATTCTTGTACAAAATCTCATACATAAATGAGCTCTTGCCGCTCCCAGATACGCCGGTAATGGAAGTCATTACTCCGAGCGGTACTTCCACATTTAAATTATTAATATTAAAAACTTTGCCACCTGCGACACGAAGCACCCCTTTGCTCCCCCTTCTTTTTTCTGGGGTTTCGATTTTTATCTCTTCACGCAAATACGCTAAGGTTCGAGAACCGCTCACATTCTTTTTCGCGGTAAGTAGGTCCTCCAAATATCCAGATGCAATTACTTCTCCTCCATGCACTCCTGCCTTTGGTCCGATGTCCACGATATAATCCGAAGCGAAAATAGTATCCTCGTCGTGTTCCACCACTAGTATAGTATTACCCAAGTCTCGCAGGTTGAGCAGGGTCTTGATGAGTCGGTCATTATCCCGCTGATGCAATCCGATAGTCGGCTCGTCGAGCACATATAGGGCGCCGACCAACCGAGAGCCTAACTGCGAGGCTAGACGGATTCTTTGCGCTTCTCCTCCAGAGAGAGTGTTGGCTTTGCGAGAAAGTTGCAAATAGTCCAGTCCGACGTCGAGCATAAACTGGAGTCGCGCTTCTATTTCCCTCACCACCGGCACGGAGATCTCCTTTTCCTGTTCCGACAGCTTCAGATTCTTGAAAAACTCGTGCGCATCTTTAATTGAAAGCTCAGCAAGATCTAAAATATTTACCTTGCCTTTGTGTCTGCTTTTCTTGTCGAGCGATGTGGAAGACAAAAAGACATTTAAAGCTTCGGGGCGAAGTCTGGCACCCTGACAAGCATCACAAAGCTCGGTGCCGCCGAAATACTTGGTGCCTAGGCCATTGCATGCTGGACAGGCGCCATATGGCGAATTGAACGAAAAAAGCCTCGGTTCTACTTCTGGAAAAGAAAAGCCGTCGTTCTTGCAAGCAAACTTGGCAGACATAATAAACTCTTCGTCCCCAATCTTGATGGTGACCAATCCATCTGACTCTATGAGCGCTCTCTCCAGAGCTTCAGACAGACGCATACGGCTTCCCTCTTTATCATCCTTAAACTCGTGCACGGCAAAATGATCCACTAATATATCAATGTTATGCGCTTTGTTTTTTGAAAGGGTTATCGATTCGCGAAGCTTCTTCATTACTCCGTCGAGCCTTATCTCGGCGAAACCTTTGCCGAGAAGGTCATAAAGCAATTGATAATACTCCCCCTTCCTACCTCGGACAATCGGAGAGAAAATATTTATCTCGGTTTCATCCCATTCTACCCCCATTACTTTTCTTTTTTTATCTTTTTCAAGATACTTCACCTTCTCTAGAATAAAATTTAAAATTTCTTCGTTGGAAAGTTTCTTGATCTCCTCTCCGCAAAGCGGACAATGTGGATGGCCGATGCGAGCGTACATCACCCGAAGATAGTCGTATATTTCGGTAATCGTCGCCACTGTAGAGCGTGGATTGTTGGACCTAGATTTCTGATCGATGGAAATTGCCGGAGAAAGCCCAGTAATCTCATCCACATCTGGCTTGGGCATTTGGTTTAGAAATTGGCGGGCATAAGAAGAAAGACTCTCCACATAGCGCCTCTGCCCTTCCGCAAAAATAGTATCGAAAGCAAGTGATGATTTACCCGACCCGGAGACGCCAGTAATTACCACCATCTTATTGCGTGGCATTTCGACATCTATATTTTTGAGGTTATGGGTTCTTGCCCCTATAACCCTTATTTTGTCTATATTTTGCTGTATTTTCATTTAGTTTTCGTTTGGTTTCTGGGTATACAACACAATGACACCCCGCCATATTCATAGGGGGTGTGTATCATTATT
>JBBDZS010000015.1:0-1700 GCA_040900015.1 Minisyncoccota bacterium
TAGCAAATAGTTCTCTGGAAAATTTATCGGTTTGACTTAAGTCGCTTTGGCTCTCGTTTTCTCCACCAGTCATTCCAGCCTGTCTTTTCAATTCCGCAATTTCATCCCCATCAGATACTCCGTTTAGGTCCGTGTCTTTCTTGGTTGGGTCCGTACCCCAGAGGCTTTCTTCCCAATCAGATATTCCATCCCCGTCCGTATCTCTTCCTACTAAATCAGCAAGGATATCATTGCCCTGGTAGGTGAGTCCATTGTCTGTTTTTATCTTTCTCTCAAAGAGATCTCGGTTGTTTAAGAAAAATAACACCACAACAAAAGCTATCGCAAAAGCGATCATCAGAATCCTTTTGTTTTTTAACCAATCAAATTTGATTATGGCTTTATTGTATCATACTAGAACTGTATTTTTGCAAGCGAAATCCACTGAAATAGGGATAAGTCCTCCGCTCTTTTGTTTTTAACGGAAACAAAGGCTTCTTCGTCGCCAAAATTCATACTTTTTAGGTTTCCCGAGAGCTTTTTTCGTTTATGTGCGAAGCCTAATCTCACAATTTCCCAGAATTTCTCCTCGTTCGTGTCAGTCTCCTCGAAAATCTTGCGAGAAATGTCAGTTATGGCTATTACTACAGAATCGACTTTGGGCGACGGAGAGAAATATCTTGCTGGAACTTTCATCACCAAGCGGGGCACTCCATAAGCTTTGACCGAGATGGACAACAAGCTCTCTTTCTTGCCCTCCGAAGATTTAGCGGAGGAGGGGCCATGTCTTCCTACTATTCTGTGAGCAACTTCTTTCTGAACCATAAGCACCATTCGCTCCGGCTGGTGCCGACTAGTCAGAAATTTCTTCAAAATCGCGCCGGTGATGTTGTAGGGGATGTTTGCTATGATTTTGTATTTTGATAATTGAAAATTAGAAATTGAAAATTGCAGTATATCCTCATGTACTAGTACGAGAGAACCAGAGTTTACTTCGTTTACAAATTTAGTTTTTAGGAATTCAAACAACTCTCTGTCTTTCTCTATGGCAATCACCTGACCACCTTGCTCGAGTAATTTTTTTGTCAGGGCTCCCTTGCCCGGGCCGATTTCGAGAATCACATCCTCCCTGCCCACCTCACCTGCTTCAACAATTTTTCTGAGTGCTGGTTCTGATTTCAAAAAATTCTGCCCCAATGATTTTTTTGCTTTCATGGTTCGATGATACTCACCATGACCCTGAGTTTTTATCGAATGGGTCATATATAAATTGTTTTTATTCCTCCCTTCTCCCCTTCACGCTCTAGAAGATCCGGCGGAATGTCGGCCAGGAATTCCGATGGTGCATTTATTTGTCGTGAGCCGAAGATCGTGCGGAAGTTTGCGAATGAAAGAAATAATTTTTCTTTGGCTCGAGTGAGCGCTACATAGAAAAGTCTGCGCTCTTCTTCCTGGTCGGAGCCACTTTTTCCTTCTCCCAACCTCTCGTGCGGAAAAAGTCCGTCTTCGAGGCCAGCGATGAAAACTTTTTTGAATTCGAGGCCTTTGGAAGCGTGTACGGTCATCAATTTTACCCCACTAGAGCTGGGCTCACGCTGCCTGTCCCGTAGCGAACTGGTATGGGACGAGCCCTCGCGATCTCTAACGGGGCTAGCCGCATTTATCATCATACTATCTTGGTCGCTTGCAAGTGCGGCATCCTCTAAAAGCCTTTCAATTCC
>JBBDZS010000015.1:1800-3464 GCA_040900015.1 Minisyncoccota bacterium
TTGTATTTGAGCGCAAGAGTCGCGAGCTCTTTTATGTTGGCCAGCCGTTCCAATTCATCCTCTCCGCCGGAGGAAAGCTCAGCCTCTATTCCAGAATGTTTGACTGTAAATTTTATCACCTCGGTCGCCGTAGAGGATTCAATTTTTTCTCTTATTTCCTCCAGAAGTTGGTAGAAATTATTTATTTTTACTTTCATTTTTATTGGCAAATTTTCGATATCACCCGCAAATATTTTCAGTAGAGTGACTTTGCCTATGCCTCGCGCCGGGAAGTTTATTATTCTTTTTATGTCGGATAGATTTTGGGGATTCAGGGCGGCGCGCAGGTACGCGAGAGTGTCCTTGATTTCTTTTCTCTCGAAAAATTTTACCCCGAGCACTTGGTAAGGAATATTGTAGCGAAGCATAGCTTCTTCGAGCACGCGCGATTGGAAGTTTGCGCGGTAGAGGACGGCTATTTCGGAAAAAAAGTTCTCCCGCGAGGTCGTATAAAATTCTTCTGAATTTTTACTCCTTCTCGGCCCGCCGGCCTGCGAAAGACCTCGCGAGAGAACTTTTTTTCCTGTGTCAGTCAGCTCTAAAATTTTCGTGGCAATGAAGTCTGCCTCATCCGTCTCATCGAGTGCTTCGTAAAGTCCAATCTTTTCGCCGATAGTATTCTCAGTAAACAGATTTTTGTCCGGGCGGAATTTATTTTTCTTTATTATCTCGTTGGCTGCTTCCAAGATATTTTTGGTCGAGCGGTAATTTTCTTCGAGGAGGACAATTTTCGCTTTCGGATAATCCTTCTCAAAGTTCAGAATATTCTTCAGATTTGCTCCGCGCCAGGAATATATATTCTGGTCCGCGTCGCCGACCACGCAGATGTTTTGCTTGGAGGTGCAAAGGAGCTTGGACATTAGATACTGCACTTCATTGGTGTCCTGATACTCGTCGATGTGGATATATTCCCACTTTTGCTGATAAATAGTCCGAACGTCTTCTCGTTCTTTCAATAGCTTCACTGATTTCAGAAGTAGATCGTCGAAATCGAGCGAATTTTCTTTGATTTTCTTCTTTTCGTAGAGATTCCACACATCCCCGACGATTTTCCCTAGATAGCCTGCCTGCGCAGACAGGTTCGAGTTCAAAGGATCATTGTTTATCTCCAAATAAGCTTCCAGTTGCACGAATTTCCCTTTTTCTCGGCTTATTATGCCCTTTATTTTCTTGGGTTCATACTGTTTTGGATCGATACCGAGCTCTTTTTGCGCTTCTTTGATTATAGATATGGCATCTGATTCATCTAATATTGAGAAATACTTAGTAAGGCCCAGCAAACGAGCGTTTTCTTTGATAATATATACTCCCAAAGAGTGAAAAGTGCTAACAAACGGCATGCCGCTCTGGCCTTTGGCGTTTTTTTCGATTTCTACAAGCACCCGCTCTCGCATTTCTTTAGCGGCCTTATTGGTAAAGGTTACAGCTAGTATTTTGCTCGGGTCTACCCCTTCTTTTATCAGATGCACGATGCGGTGAGTGATGGTTTTGGTCTTGCCTGCGCCTGCTCCGGCCACAATAAGAAGCGGGCCATCGGTATGGCTCGCCGCTTCTTTCTGCTGTTCATTTAGGCCTTTGAGGTGGTCCACACTCTAAATATAGCACACCACTGCCTACCTTCTGGT
>JBBDZS010000015.1:3564-4681 GCA_040900015.1 Minisyncoccota bacterium
GATGTTTCCCAGACATTTCTGGAGCCTTCACTCGGGAAAAGGGTGTCGATTTTGTGCTGGTTGACTTCGTAGGCTGCAATCAAACTCTTGCCGTCGAGATTGAAAGGATTCTTGGCAAATTCGGGGTGGGATTGTAGGATCAGATTTTCCTGTTGATTCAATTCTGGGAAGAAAACTCCTTGGCCTGTGGCATAAGGCTGATTGTATCCACGATATGTCGCCCCTGCTCTTTGTGCGTCCGCTATTGCCAATCTTTGCTGGTCGGTCAAGTGTTCACCAGCGCCGTACCTATTTACCCTTCCGGCAGTTCTGCTTTCTTCGGGGTGATGATAGGTCGCTTGCTTGTTGCTTTGATCGATTTGGTTTCTTATTTGTTCGCTTAATTCTTCGGCGCTAGGAGTTTGAGGAATTTCTCCGACAGGCATTTTTTCACCTGGTAGATGATCGAGTGAAGACAGTGCAGGAGTTTGAACTCTACCCGTTGTCATAGCTTCAGATGCACTCACACCTGCCATTGATGCCTTTGGCGCCCCGCTTCGATCATAATCGAACATTTTGCCTACGAATTTTTCAGTATCTTTCCCCGTTGCCGCGTCGTGGAAAATTATGCGACCCTGCTCCGCATCGAATCTCAAAGTGGAGCCTTCTCGGATCAGTGCGCTCTCCGCATCTTGACCAGGTTGGAAGAAACCGAGTTCCATTGCTTTCTTCAAGTTCCCCGCCCTGCTTGTATCGTTTAGGAAATCTTGCAGTCCTTGTGGCAGTTTGGAAATGTCTGGATATTTTGCTCTGAGTTCTGCTTTGAAATCCAGCAAGCCTTGTATGCCCCCCTTGCCATTGTTGAAAGTAATAGAGACTTTTTCCGGCCCGACTGCGGTTTCTGATTGTGCTCCGAATTTTACATTATCCCATGGAGTTTTTGGCTTTGCATCGGAATCAAAAAGATTATTATCCCATGGGCCCGGCTTGGCGAAGCCTTTTGCAAAAGTATCATCAGGTTTAACCCCAGGCGAAATAGTAGTAGGATCTACCGGGGCAGAAACATCAGGAGATGCTGGAGAAGTTACAGCTTCGTTTGGTAGCACGATATCTTTACCTCCGGAATGCACATCTGGAG
>JBBDZS010000015.1:4781-15335 GCA_040900015.1 Minisyncoccota bacterium
GTTACAGCTTCGTTTGGTAGCACGATATCTTTACCTCCGGAATGCACATCTGGAGATGTGACCTTTGTGTCTTCCTCTCCCCAGAATTTAAATTTCTTCATCATTCCTGAGACACGATCCATAAATCCTTCTCCGGCGTCAATACTCTCGGGTTGGGCAACTGGTACCGTTGCCGCTTGTGCTCCTTTCTCTCCCCACCAGCCGGCATATTCACCGAACCATCGAACCAAATAACCGCCTGTTGCGGCTCCGGCTCCGATTATGGCCCCACGTTTTATTTGTTCGCGAATAAATTCTTTTTGCGCCGCGGAAGTTTTTTTAGCTATTTTTGTTCCTTGTAGAGCCAAGAGTCCCTCAATCCTTTTTTTCAGTTCCTCATTCGCTTGCCCGGAAAATGTTTCCTTTATGACCAAAGCTTTATTCAAAACATTAACCAGGTTAAATTGGTTAACTAAAGCTGTTTTTGCGTCCCCAAAATTTACCTGTCCTTTCTCAATCTTTCCTTGGGTGTGCTCTATTCTGACTATAAGCTGAGCAACGAGTTTTTTGCCGGCTACGTCGGTGGTAACATTTTGTATTTCTGCCAAGATTTCTTCTAAGCGCCTGGTGAGGTGGGTCACATCGGTCGTCACCACCTTTTCCTTGCTTTCATCTTCCAGCCCATGCCTGGCCTTCACTTGTCTTTCTTCCAGGGTATCTTTTGCCCGATACCTAGCTCGAAGTCCTCCTATCGCGGCACCGACAACCGGTGCGGCCACAAGCCCTAGCATGGATACTGTCGCGATTCTGGTGGCAAAACCTCCGGCGAACAACAAATGATGCGGAGTTTTTTTACCAAATATATTTCCGAGCATCTTGAGTCCGGTTTTTTTCATCTCCGCGGCCCCGGCACTTCGCTCAAAATCCGCCAGCGTTTTTTCAAATTCTGGATGCGTATTCAAAAGCTGTTCCATTTGGACGGCATTATCTACTCCCAGTACTTCCAGCACCGCTTTACCTTTTTCATGAGGGCTTTCTTTGCTTACTTTTATCTTCAGCACTTCTTCTCTCCCTTTTTCGTATTCGGCTTTGGCTTTTTCATATTTCTTTTTATTTCCACCGCCTGTTTCCTGTCCCCACTCATAGGGCATTGAAGCAAATTTATTCGCCAAATAGTTAAATTTATTAAAATTTTCATCCTCTTCCGGTGAGTATCTGACATCAAAACGAGGCAGATAGCGGACAAGAGGACTATTTCTTGTGCTTATTATCACTTCTTGCCCCGCTGTTTTATTTGTGAGAAGTATAAGGTCCTCGGAGATGAGAGCTTGTCCTTCGGGAGTGTTCTTAATCTTTTCAAAAATTTCTTTCTCAAGATTTTTTATTTCCGTTTCTTTTTTGAGTGGGTCGGAAATAGCGCCCACAAGTTGCATAAATTTGTTTGTATCTCCTGTTATTCTTTTCTTCAAATCTTCCGAGTACTGGGTTTGGGCGTCGGATTTTACAAGGTCCACAACTCTTTTTTTAAGATCCTGAACCACTTTTATTTTTTGTTCTTGGGATAGTTGATGAAATGAGTCTGGTACAGCCAGTCCTAATTTTGCGATAAAGTCCTCTGCGTTTTTTTGTAGATCATCTATCGTGACAGGCTTCTTCTCTTTCTTTTGTTGTTTTTCAAGTTTCTTCTGCGCTTTCTCAGCCGCTTTTGTTGTAGCTTTTTCTTCTTTTTCTCTTTTTTGTTTTTCGGCTTTTTCCTGCTTTTCTTGTTTTTGCTTTTCAGCAGCTAGCCTTTTCGCCTCGCGCTTTATTTCTTTGTCTGATAGGGGTTTCGGAGTGTCCCGAACCTCTTCCCCGGTGGCGGCTTTTAATTCTGCTCTGGCTTCTTCGAGTCTTTTGTTATTTTCTGACAATTTCCTCAAAAGCTCTTCTTCTCTATCTATTGGTGGTTGATCCATATATTTTTATAAATATTAATAATTATTAAAAAGTAGCTATTAATAAACCGTCTTCGATTTCAATTTTAGTTACTTTTTTGCCTTCTTGTTTTTCTACTTCCTTTTTCAATATTTCTTCAATTTGGTTCAGCTTAGGAGTAATTAATTTTTTTACAAACATTTTAACTAATGTGCCAGCGTTGATTTCAAGATTTTTTGCTTTAAGTGCCCCCTTTTCACTTTCTATTGTTGCTGTTATTCCGATGACTTTCCCTTGAGCTGCGACTTTAATTTCTAGCGATAATTCGTTTCCACCACCTGTAATTTTTATATTTTTAATTTCCTCTATAGAACTTGACGAGCGCAGAAGCTCTGCAATTTTTGATTCAATGAAATTAGTCGAAAAAGTTTTCAACCATCCCAGCTCTTCTTTCTTAGCCCTTTTTTCTGCTCTTATGGAGGCCAATTCTATTTCTATTTCTTTATTTTCCTCAATTATATCCTCAATAATTTCCCTGAGCTTTCTTATCGCTTCCGCTTTTGCATCGGCGGCGGATTCTTTTTTGGACACTCGGACAGTCTCTGGGCTGGAATCCTTAAACCTCTGTTTTATTACTGCTGTTTTTACCTCACTTTCTTTTATCGCGATTTCTCCAGCTAAACTTACAAGCTCTGCAAGTATATGCTTAATTTGTTTCTGCCATTTTTCTGAAAAATTAGGCTTCTCAAGCCAATCTGACCGAATTAATTTTTGTATGTCGCCGGATAGACCGTGCTTAACCTTTCTTGCCTCTTCAAACTTATTAGAATTTATGTATTGCTTTGCTTTAAAAAATTTCTGCAGGACTTCATTGAGGGAATCTAAGAATTCGGGAGTTACTATTTTTATTCCAGTATAGACTTCCCACATTTTTATATCTTCTTGCCTAGAGTGTTCTTCTGGTGCAATCGGCAGATTCTCGGGGGCTTGGCCTACGGCCATTTCATTTAATTTATCAGTAAGGTCCACCTCCCTATCGGCGGACGCTTGCTGGTCCTCCAAATGCGTGATTTTACGACGCACTTCTGCAAGTCGCTCCTCCTCATCCGCAAGTTTGCTCTTAAGGAGATCTTTTGGGCCAGCTATGTTTTTGGGTTCGGTCATTACATTCTTATTATACAATAATTTATTAGTACGACAACATCTTCACTGCGGCGTCTATACGCTCCTTGATCTCTTGCGCTCTCACTGGCAACATCGTGCCTCTTTCGGGGTTGTACTGGTTGATTTCGAGGTGTAAGTGTCCGCCATGCCCTGGCTTGGAAGCATTTACCCCTGTGCTACCTACTGTTCCCACCGAACCGCCCGTCCTCAATACTTCTCCCGTTTGGGCCAGAATCGTTTTCATATGGGCGTATCGATAGAAGGACTGATTGTGTGGGTTGTAAATGATTACGGAGTTACCGCCCCGGCTGGAGCTGGTGGACATATCGTCTACTCCGTTCCAGTTGGCTTCCGCCAGGACGACGACACCCCCTAGCATCGCCTTGATTTGTGAACCTTCAGTGGTGAATAGGTCGAGTGCATCAGAGTGATTTTTGGAAAGGTCATTGCCGACGCTTATGACCTCGAGTGGTTTGAGTTGTTTGGCTGGGTCTATTAAGGACATAGATGTCTCTATCGGAATCCTCATCTTTAATGACGCCATATAAGATTCTCTGAACTCTCTGGTAATGAGTGGGCGAATGTTCCAGATTATTTCCGAGCTGGCAGAATAGTGCGGCGGCCCCATCTTATTCATCGCCGCTTCGGAGTAATAAAGTGCGGAAACGAGGTAGGGATTGTGTAGAATTTTCTCATACTGCTTGCCCTCTATTATTTCCGTGCATTTTACTATTTCCCCCGCCACGGTTTTCTTTATTTCTGCTTTTGAAGGTGGTTTTTCTTCTTCTCCTTCTTCACCTTGCTTGTCCATTATGTACTTACCCAGAGCCACGCCGCCTGCGCCAGCTACGATCGCCCCGGGAATAATTTTTTTAAGGAAACTTCGTCTAGTTGGTCTGGTTCGTTGTTCTTGGACCTGAAGAGGAGCTCGAACTTTTTCCCCTTTGGGTTCTTGTGCTGCGAGAGATCTTTTTTTTTCTTCAATTTCGAAATCCGCAATTGCTTTTTTCAAATCGCGTATCCTCTCTTCGATTTCAGCCTCTTCTCTCCTATATTCGATAAGAAGATGATCTGTCGAATCTTTGTTTGATTCAGGCGCTGCTTGCACTGGCTGTTCCGGTGGTGTTTCAGGAGGAACAGGCGTAGGTTCGAAGATTTCAACATCGCCTAGGGTGTCGAGGACGACCCTCTCGTGCTCCGCCACTTGGTATTTTTTGTTGATTTTTATTATCTCTTCAAGAGTTTTTTCATTTTCCGAACTATATGGCTGGTTTTTTTTGATGTATTGGAAATAATCTTCCAGACCAAGATCCTCCAATCTTTTTAGTTCCTCGTTCGCGGTTTCACTTATGGATGGTATCGAGGACTTACTCCTAGCCTCAAGATCTTGTCTAATTTTTTTTACCGCAGGAAGATCATTAAATTCTTCTTCTTTTGTTTTAGGAAATTCTTCCATAAATTTTATTTATCAGGCTTGTCCTCCAGTATTGGAGCATATTTCGCGACGACCCTCTCGATTTCCTTAAGGGCTTCATGGTTTTTGCTATTAAAAGCTCCACCCACAAACATTCTGAAATAATTCGGCAATTCCTTGGCCGAGCTTAATTTAGCTAGAATTTCTTCATATTCTTCTTTCTTGGACGCTATGGTGGATGTGGCAATTCTTTCTTTATATTCTTCTTGCAGTTCTATTATTCTCGGAATATTAAGCAACTCTTCTTCTTTTTTTATCTCAGCTTGTTTTTGTATTTCTTGTTTTGATTTTTGGGCTTGTCCCATTTCCAACAATCTTTTCGCTTCGGCAAAGTCATTTTGTTCAACTTCTAGTAAAATATTAGGATCTATAGGTTTGACTGGGTCTTTGCCATTTTCACTTTTTATAAAGATAGGCCCATTACCGCTCGGCTTGGGAGCAACTTGCACTTGTAGGGCCTTTTTTTTGAAAAAAGCCTGGAACTGTCCTCCGGCTATTGTGACTTTTTCAATAGGTCTTTTTTCTTCATTTTCTAATTCTAAATATTTTTTTATATATTCTGGCAGTTCGAGTAAGCTAGATGGCGGGAAAGCTCCTTCGAGAGTAGTTTTGGATATCGTGCCGGCTTCTATTTCCGGACTTCCTATTTTTATCGGCTCGGATTCAAGATAGCTAGTGAGCCTAGCTCGCAGTATTCCTCTAGCTGTCAATCCCAGTTTTTTAAGCGATAAGTTTAATTCGAAAACAATCTCGCCGTAATCTGGTTTTGTTTTAACCCGACCTTCAATTTTTATATTTGGATTTTTGGCGATGATAAACTGAGCCACCTGATCGCTCAACTGATCCGGCAGGAATTTTTTTTCTTCTATTTTTTGCCCCTCTTTTTTAGGGACCGATTTGAAATTAATAATATCGCCGGGCGGTTTGTCTGAGGGCATGGCTATATTATATATATTTTAATGCAATATTCAAATCAACCATAAAATTTTACAGCCAACGAATCCTCCTGGTTCGTTGGCTGTGGCGAAGGCGATAGCCCCTTCATACTTGCCCGGTGGGTTGCCCCGGGACTTTTAGCGCTTCTCGGGCACGATCAGGGCATGCCCCTGGTGTCCCGGCAGCGCTTCATCGAAATCGGACCCCATGGTGACGAGCCCGGCATCCGACCCTGATGCCCGGAAAATGTAGGCCCAGGAGAGCTCGCTGCCCTCCCAGTACAACATCCAAGCACCGGCGTACCCGCCCATGGGAATGAGCGAGTCGCAGTTTTCCGCGAACCCGGCCACCTGGGACCGACGGAACGCCAGGCGTTCCCTGTCGATCCCGAGGCTGTCGACCGCCTGTTCGATCGTACAGGTCCCCTGGATGGGGAGGACCTCGATGGGGGTGTCGGGCGTGGGGAGCGTTCTCCCGGCCCATGCACCCTTGCTCACCTCGAGGGTTTTGAAGAGTTCCTCGAGGGTGCCGAGGATGATCTTTCCGTCCTGGTGGGGAATGACCCCCTTTGTTGCCTTGCCGAGGATCGTCCCCCCCGGTACTTCCACGCCTGCTGGCCTTATCGGCGTCACACTACTCATCGGTACCTCCACCTTAATACTTGATTCCTACTATTTATATCACACTGAGCCCCATTCTGTCAATCCAGCCTTATACCATAAAGCCCATTTCTGAGCACTTTTTTATATTAAATCCATCTTAAAAAGTTATCCACATTGTCGTTGACTTACCCCCCACCTTTGCTATTGTCTAAGGGTAGTCCTGAACAGGTGCCGGGGAATAAGCTGACAGATAATACGGGAATGACAGTAACCATCGTGAGAAACCTTTTCCGCTTATGCGGATGCAGAACAATTCGGTCGTCCTGTAATTCTAGCCTTATAATATAAGGGCAGAAGGGAAAATCTCTCGATAATTTGTTTGTAGTATAAAACCTAACTATAAAATATTCAGTTATCTTCTATCACTATCCCTCATGTCTTCGGGAGGCTTTTTGGTGCCTCTGCAGGTAAGTGCGAGCTTCTTGTCCACTATTATGGGGATGGAGGCTGCCGCTAGTACCGATAAAACATATATAGTGGAAATTACCGAAAATGCTCAGACTATGGCTCTTCTACAAGCCAATATGACTATTTTGCCGATAGCCCAGAAGCAAGGTAAGGACAAGGAAGAGATTGATCAAAGCAAATCCGTAAGTATTATGTCCGAAATCGCTTTAGTTCCTTCCGTAAGCCCACAGAGCATTACCAGTGGCACCGGCGAAGGCGACCTTCCCCTACTCGACCAGATGAGCGTTTATGTAGTGCGTAAGGGAGATTCCCTTGCTCAAATTGCCGAGATGTTTGATGTATCCACCAACACCATTCTGTGGGCCAACGATCTAAAGAAGGGCACCAAATTATCCGAGGGCGATGTCTTACTTATCTTGCCAGTATCGGGGATAAAGCACATCGTAGCTAAAGGTCAGACCATCGCCTCTATTGCTAAACTATATAAAGTGGATACGGAGACAATCATCGGCTTCAACGGCCTTAGTGATGGTTCCAAACTATCCTTGGGTGATGAACTTATCATACCTGATGGCCAGATGCCTACAGCTCCGGCTCCATCCAAACCTAAATCTAAGGGCTCGATTCCGAAATACGCCGGCAATAGTTCGGTCAATGCAAACGGATATTATATAAATCCTGTTCCAGAGCTAAAGAGACGCAGTCAAGGTCTCCACGGTAACAATTCTGTGGATCTCGCCGCAGCTACCGGCACTCGTATTCTGGCTTCAGCCTCCGGCCGAGTGCTCCTTGCCCGTACCGGCTACAACGGTGGTTATGGAAATATGGTCATCATCGAGCATCCTAACGGCACCAAAACTCTCTATGCGCATATGACCAGACTAGGTACTTCAAGTGGTGCCCAAGTTTCACAAGGAGAAGTAATAGGATATGTGGGGTCTACCGGCCGTTCGACTGGCCCTCATTTACACTTCGAAGTCCACGGAGCTAGGAATCCTGGATCGGACTGGTCTTGGAAGAATTAGGCGTGATGCTTTTCGGATTCGTCTATAATTTCTCTTTTTAATATTTCTTCTATTACATCTTCGATGGTGACTATGCCGGACATATTGCCTCGGGCGTCTTCTACCACGAATAAGTGCAAACGAGTTTCTAAAAACTTATTTAAGATATTATCGAGCTTATCCGTTTCTTTTACCAAAATTACATTAGTTCGTATTAGGTCGGAGACGGACTTGGATCCGTCAAAAATAGTACCGGCTAGATCTTTGGTGTAAAGTAAGCCGATTATTTTCTTGCCATCCTTGCCAGTGACCGGAAACCTCGAGCGTCCAGAAGACTTGATTTTTTCGAGCAATTTTCTGTCTGCTCGGTCTTCAGTATTGACGGAAATTATCTTGTAGACTGGAGTCATAACATCGGCTACTTTTTTTTCGGAATATTGTAGTGCCCCATGAATTATGCGTTCTTCGTCGGCATCAATCGTCGAAGCTGGATGGTCCTCATGCTCGGCCACTAGTCTAGTGAGCTCGTCCCTGGAATATATGGTCGGTAATTCACTGCCAAGCAGACGATCGAGTATGTAAGCGATAGGTGCAGTGATCGGATAGAGAATGAAGATAATAAGTTTCATAAGTGGAGCCGTGATAGATCCAAAACGCAAGGCAAAGCGAGAAACCACGGACTGGGGTAATACTTCTCCGAAAATAAATATAATGGCGGTGGCCAAGATGCCGGCCATCAACCCTCCGGCGATGCTTTCGAGCATAATAGCGATGACGGAATTAACCGCGATGTTGCCGAGCAAGATAGTGCAAAGCAAAAGATTGCCCTTTTTTCGGATGGAATATACTCGCGCTGCATTCTTGTCGCCGAGCTCCATTTTGCGCTTCAGACCGTAAACATCTAGACTCATCAGCCCCAGGTTAAGTCCGGAAAACAGGGCCGAAAAGGCGACGAGTATGACAATAATCGTGTAATTGAGTATCACTATCTTATTTTAACATAGCTAGAACTTCTTTATTCAAGCAAAGCCAGAAGCGCCATCACTAAAACTCCGACGACTACCACAGCGACCTGGGCGACAGAATTCTTTAGATTTTTTGTTTTTTGCATTTCTGGGATCAGGTCGGCAACCGCAATATAGATGAACCCGCCAGCAGCCATAGGTAGGATCATAAAAATAAACGACTCTCCCGCTTCACCTACAATAAAGGCGAGCATTAGACCCAAAATCGCGCACAGTGCGGAAAGAAAATTTAGCCACAGCGCTCGAGCTTTGGAGTATCCAGCATGGAGCAAAACCGCGAAGTCCCCGACTTCTTGCGGTATTTCGTGCAGAAGGACGGCCAAAGTGGTGGCGATGCCTACGGGCACACTTACCATAAAACTGAGCCCGATAATAATACCATCAATGAAATTATGGATACCATCTGAAAATAAAATCAATTTACCCATAGGGTGGATATGCGTATCTGCTTTGTCTTCTCCGTGGTGGTGCCAGTGCAGGAATTTTTCCATTATAAAAAATACTAAAATTCCGGCTATCACTAAAATACCAGTAAACACCTGATTGCCTGAATTTTCTAAGGCTTCAGGAATAAGATGGATGAATGCATCTCCCAAAAGGGCGCCTACTGCGAGAGAAATGAAAATAAAAACATATTTTCGCAGTATTTCTTCTTTGAGCGATAGCGCGAAAATACCAATCAAAGAAATTAGGCTGATGGCCAAGACACTCAGGAAAGAATAAAGAAATATGGTCATTATAATTAAATTATAGAATTATTATTCTTTTTTTACCAATAACGTTATAAAAAAACGGTAGGCGGGTCGTCGAAGGATTTCTCCTTGACGCCCCGCCTCTGTGATCACCTCCGATCCTGTGGATCGGGGTCTTCGACCTGCGGCGGCTCCAGTGGGAGCTTCGCGAAGTCGAAGGGTTTCCGTTCCTTCTTGCCGGCCGAAGGGGCCGGCTTCCCTTCCCCTTGCGGGGCTGGGTTGATGTCGCCCAATATTCTCATAGGTGCTCCTTCAAAGAAAATATTACAACTAAACATAACATAGTCAAGTATAGAATATCAAGTAGAATGTTAGAGCATTTTATGTTAAGATGATTCAGTTAAATAAATCGGGCCGTAGTATACCGGTAGTACAAGCGCTTTGGGAGCGTTTAGACTGGGTTCAATTCCCAGCGGCCCGACTAGAAGAATATTGAAAATGCGGGATTAGTTTAATGGTAAAATAACAGTTTTCCAAACTGTGGTTGGGAGTTCGATTCTCCCATCCCGCACAAACTACAGTATTATATCTTTTACCACCTTTATTCTCGCCTTTTTGTCCTTTAGGCACAAAAAGACCACCACTAAGTCCACCTGCCACTCCTTATCGTCTGGGATCTTCTCGGACAACAGGTAGGTTTGGATAGTTCGAGACATTCTTTTGAGTTTCCAAGGATGCATGTTATCTTCTGGATGATATTGATCAAGCGTATGCTGACCTAAGTCAGCCAAGGTTTCACGAGAAACACTTTTTACCTCAACGAAATGTATTTTGTCGTTTTTTTCAGCAATAATATCAATTTCACCCCATTTTTTGGTGTAATTTCGGCCGGATATAGTATACCCATGTTTCACGAGGAACCTGCAGGCTATGCTTTCCCCGATTTCTCCCGTTTTCTGACTTTTTGAAGTAAAAACCTTAGGCATTTTAGTGTGTTTCACCTGAAACAGGTTTCACGTGAAACCTTTAGTTAAATTTCTATGTCTTTTATTAATATATGCTTATTTATCAACATATTTTGGTTAAACTCCGAGCTAAAAGACAGATTTTGTCGATGTCCGTTATACACATACCCACAGACTTATCCACAGTTTTCAACAAAATATTGTTATTTACTCAGGTTTTCCTATTTTTATAAAGGACAATAGTCATTATTAATTTTACCTGCTCGTGTGCACCCGGAGGGATTCGAACCCCCAACGACAGTTCCGAAGACTGTTGTGATATCCATTTCAC
>JBBDZS010000016.1:0-1360 GCA_040900015.1 Minisyncoccota bacterium
CATATCAAGATAATTAGAATGGATTTCTTCATAATTTATATTCTAGCATATTTATATATCTACGTTCAGGATACAAAAATTCCCAATTTGTCAAAAAATTCCGCCGAAATAAAAATTGATTTATCCGCCTTTTTGTACTATATTATTAGGATAAAATACTCTTTGTGCCTAAAGCTGGGAGATCGTCTAATGGTAGGACATATCCCTCTGGAGGATATTATCTTGGTTCGAATCCAAGTCTCCCAGCTTTGCGCAAAAAGAATTAAATTATATTTATGTCCGAAACATTTCGATCTAAAGAATTAAACGACAAATATCTAGGCCTCATCAAGGACGGCTTTCATGACAGTGGCTGTAATTTGTGCAAGGCGCCATCTATCAAAGAGTGGGACCATTGGCGAGTGATCGACAATCTTTTCCCTTACGACCTCATCGCCAAAACTCACCATATGCTCATCCCCAAAAAGCATGCAGTCGAAGAAGAACTCACGGGGGAAGAACTCGCCGAGCTAAAAAAATTAAAGCAGGGCCATATCAACGAAAACTACGGCTGGATAATGGAAGCGGTTCCAAAAATAAAATCCGTCCCTTCCCATTTCCATCTTCATCTCATAAATTCTAAATTTGACTACGAGTAATAGTAAAATTATTTACCAATGCAAGCCTTGATAAAAGCCGTGAAAAGCGGATGCGGGGCAAGCGGTCTCGCTAAAAATTCGGGATGATACTGAGTACCGAGGAAAAATGGGTGGAGAGAGCGTGGCAGTTCGGCTATTTCCATCAGCTTGCCGTCCGGCGAGCGTCCTGAGAACACCAGGCCCTTCTTCTCGAGCTCTTTGATATAGGTGGGGTTCACTTCATACCTATGCCTATGACGCTCCGAGATTAAGGACGGTCCTTTTGGAGACCCTTTTAAGGACCGTCCTTGAGAAGAGTAAGCAAGATGTGCAATACTACCGGGCTCTAGGACAGCCTTGTAGGCGCCGAGCCGCATACTACCTCCATAACGGCGATTGACCAAGTTTTCTTTCTGGGATTCCATAACATCGATGACAATGTTTTTTGCATTCGGATTTACTTCCCGAGTATTGGCGTCCTTGAGCCCTAGGACATTACGTGCATATTCGATGACCATCATCTGCATTCCATAACACAATCCGAAGTAAGGTATTTTATTCTCCCGCGCGTATTTCACTACAGAGAGATTGCCTTCCACCCCGCGCTTGCCGAACCCCCCCGGCACCACGATGCCATCATACTTAGCGAGCTCTTTGAGCTTGGCTGGATTTTTCTCATAGTCCACAGAATTCAGCCAGGAGATTTGTGGTTTGCGCCCCAGGATGTAGCTCGAATATTTTAG
>JBBDZS010000016.1:1460-14264 GCA_040900015.1 Minisyncoccota bacterium
TGAATTCCGGAAGTATTGAGCGCACGGACTGCGTGCTGGGTCGGTTTGGTCTTCATCTCTCCCACCTTACTCGGAGTCGGCAAGTAAGACACCATCACGAAGACTACATCCCCTGGAGTTTCGATCTTCATCATCCTGGCGGCTTCGAGGAAAAGAATGTTTTCGTACTCACCCACCGTACCGCCGATCTCCACTATCACCACATCCGCTTTGGCGTTTGCGCTCGCTTTTTTTATCCTGCCGATTATTTCCTGTGGTATGTGGGGCACCACTTGCACGCACTTACCTTCGTACTCCAAATTGCGCTCCCGCTCGATGACGCTCTGATACACTCGGCCAGTAGTCATATAATTCACCCGAGAGAGATCGATGTCGAGGAATCTCTCGTAGTTACCCATATCCTGATCCGTCTCATCGCCATCGTTTAAAACAAAAACTTCCCCGTGTTCTACGGGGTTCATAGTACCAGCGTCCACATTGACATACGGGTCTACCTTGATAGCGGTGACAGACAGCCCGCGGTTCTTAAGAATAAGTCCGAGCGAAGATGCAGTTATACCTTTTCCTACTCCAGAAATTACCCCTCCCACGACAAAGATATATTTGCAACTTTTTTTCACTTTCATTCTTTATGTATGATTTATAAATTCCTACTTATAACTATTTGTTAAGATATCTGCGTATCGCCAGGAAGCTCGAAATGATCCCTAATATAATACCAGAGGCGGCCACAATTGCAAAAATTTGGATAAGATTGGACAGATAGTAGCCGAAAAGGTTGAGGCCAAAAAAGTCGGTCATATTACGGCCCAGCCACCAAGTAATCGGCAGAAATATAATTATCGTGAGGAAGGTCGCCACTATGCCATATATCGCGCCTTCTACCAAGAATGGTCCCTGCACTCGCGCTTTGGAAGCTCCCACCAGGCGCATCACACCTATTTCTTCTTTAGCGATAAATATGGTCAGCCGGATTGTGTTGAAAGTAATAATAATCGAAATAATTATCAAAAATAAGGTAATGAGCAAGCCTATTTTTTGCGCTCCGGAAATTATGTTGGTCAGTCGCTCGATCACCTGCCGATTCTGGTGATAATTGACCTTGTCGATGATCGGCGTCGTGCCGAGCACCAGAGCGTTGTCAGACTTCATAAAGTTCGCGATGCTCTCATATTGCGAAACTTCTTTTGCTTTCACATTGAGGTAGGCACCGAGTGGGTTCTCGTTTATCTCATCGAGTGCTTGAATAGTCGGATAATCGTTCTTGTGTCTCTCGCGGAACAACCGTAGTGCCTCTTCGGCTGAAGTATAGGAAACCGCAGCCACTTCTGGTAATTTTTCCAATGAGGATTTGAGCGTGAGAATCTTGTCTTCTGGTGCGTTGGTAGTGAAGTATATAGTCACATCCACTTTATCCTTGATTTGTTCGAGCGAATTATAGAGCACTGCCTGAAGAAGAAGAATACAGGTAATGACCGAGAGAGTAATAGTGACCACGAGTACCGCCGCCCAAGATACTAGGCCGCTTCGCCTAAAATTGAGATAACCTGATTTTATAATTCGTCTGATTGTATCCATATTTATTTTAGTATAGCACACACAAATTGCACACCTTTACAGCGCGTATTTGCCGTTCTTGTCGTCGCGCACTACTTTACCTCGCTCGATGGTCACCACTCTCTTACCAATCGAGTCTATCACTCCGCGATTGTGGGTGGTCAGGATCACAGTCGTACCCAGGTCATTAATCTTCTTCAATATCTGGATGATTTCGTAAGTATTGATCGGATCGAGGTTGCCAGTAGGCTCGTCGGCAATGATAAGCTCCGGCTGATTGATGATGGCGCGCGCTATAGCGAGCCGTTGCTGTTCTCCGCCGGACATTTGTTTGGGAAAATGGTGAGTCTTGTGTTTGAGGTCCACCAGTTCGAGCACATGCGGTACATCCGAGGCTATCTCCTTGTCGCTCTTACCCGCAGCCTCCATTGCAAAGGCAATGTTCTCGTAGGCAGTCTTGTTGCCCAGGAGCTTGAAATCCTGAAAAACGACGCCAATCCGACGCCTTAGATCTGTCAGATCCTGATTCTTGAGTTTATGTACATCTATCGACTCGAAAAATACTGTACCCTCGGTCGGCTTGTCTTCTGCGAGAATCATTTTGACCATAGTGGTCTTGCCAGCTCCGGAATGACCCACCACGGACACGAATTCCCCTGCAGAGACGGTCAGAGTCACATCTTCGAGGGCAACCGAGTCTTTTCCGTATATTTTGGATACATTGTTAAAGTAAATCACCCGTTAAGCTTACCATAAAAAACATCTTTTCAAAATACTCGCATTATATTTACTTAGTAGCCCAGATTTGCTTCGCCCGATCCGGTACAGAGCCTGGTGTAGCGGTGCTCCAACAACCAGTCTCCCCAGCCCAGACTGACCACGATCTCCACAATCTTAATTCACATCGTTCAGGGTCCGAAATATTTTCTAGATTGGTCAACAAATCATACTGAGAACGGTCTGCATTTACTCCATAAGTATATGAATTCGCATACCACCAGGGCGAATCGTCCTGGCCATTGATTTTGTTGAGTGGATCCTTCGGTAAACTCGGCATAAAATTTAGAAAGTTGATATCAGTAGAAAGCCAATTGCTCTCCGTACAAATACTAGTCGCCCAATCAGGCCGAGAGCCGCCACAAGAACTCGCGGGTCGATATGGAGGATATAAACCATAAGAGTCATAATACAATTCGAGTGCTGTGGTTATCTGTCTAAGCTCGGCTTTGCGTTTTACATCCCTGGCTTTTACTCTCGCAGAATTCAAACTTGCGAGCACAACACTAGAAAGTATGCCGATGATGGCTACTACCACCAAAAGTTCTATTAAAGTAAACCCTCTTTTTGTATCTCTAGACTGCATTTTAATATGCTGGGAATAGATTCTGGTCGTATTCGTATGGAGCCCTTTTTCCTCCTGGTGAATTTAAGAAATTATTTTCTTCTTCACTCAATTTTATATCTCTAGTCCCGGATGAACTCAAGAATATAACGGCTCCCACCACAATAAGAAATACAACTATGTATATCAGCAAAATGTCGGCCTGTCTGACTTCTTTGACTATTCCATTTTGCAACAAAAATCTAACCAAAAAAGGATTTTCTTCTTCCATAATATGTAAAATTATATCATAAACTAAAGATCCTTCTCTGCCTCAATGAAAATATCTAAATCTTCTTCATAGGACACTATTTTTGCCTTGTCCGGGACAAGGCGAAGCCACTCATTTATTTCAGAATCAAAATTTGACATATTTTTAAAATATTTTGGGAAATCTTTAACATTTAATATTTTGTTTTCGGGACGAATTTTACCACGATAGTCTAAATAACTAGACCATTTGTATCCTTCTAAAAATTTTTTAGCTTTCGAGAAATCCTTCAATCCTTTTTCTCTCCATTTAGAATCAATAAGCTTTATTGAATTTAGATGAATATAGGAGAAATTATACTTGGCCTGCGTATCAGTTGTGATATGAACTGCTTTAAACCTGCCTTCAAATAAGGCCCCTGTTCTATTGTACTTTGTATTAAAGTACTGAGCATAAGATCTAGCTAATTTTTCCATAAAAATTGATGCCGCGGATTTCCCATTCTCCTCCGCCTTGTCCCGGACAAGGCGGAGATAAATATGAAAATGATTAGGCATAATTACCCAAGCACCGATGGAAACGATCGATTCCCCTCTATCAAAACTCCAAATATCAATATCAGCGCGAATAATGTCATTTCTATAATTAAAAGAGCGTTTGGAATTACAAAGAAAAAGTAAACTAACAAATCTTGCTTTGTCTTCATCATCCAAAAAGATTCTTTGTTTACTATTACCTCTATTATAGATATGAAAAAATTCCCCCGGCGCAAGTATTGTCTTTCTTAAAGGCATTGAATAATTATACTGCCTTGTCCGGGACAAGGCAAGTTAAAAATTCTTTTCCGCATCAATGAATATATCTATGTCCCCTTCCAAAACCGCATCCACATCCGAAGTTTCCACCAAGGAACGATGATCTTTGACCATTTTATAAGGATGAAGCACATAAGAGCGTATTTGACTGCCCCATTCTATATCCGTGCCTTTACTAGTCTTCATACTTTCCTCCACGGATTTTTTTTCTTCCTCGGCTTTCTTAAATATCTTAGCGCGAAGCACGGCTAAAGCCATCTCGCGGTTTTGTTCTTGACTGCGTTCGCTCGAAGCGCTCGCGGAGAGCAAAGTAGGAATGTGCACTATCCGCACGGCTGTCTCTCTCTTGTTCACATTCTGTCCACCCGGCCCACTTGAGCGCGCAAATTCTATTTTCAAATCTCCTTCCGGTATTAAAATATCTTTTTCTTCAAGTTTTGAAAACTTCGGTAGGACTTCTACCAGAGAAAAAGAAGTGTGTCGGAGTTTTTTGGCATTGTAAGGCGACACTCGCACCAGTCGGTGCACCCCGCCTTCATTTCGAAGTGTTCCGTAAGGACCACTTCGCCCTGAGATTGCTTGCGGTGAGCCTGTCGAACCCGTCGAAGGATTACCCGAAATTTCAAAAGAAATATTTCTAAATCCACCATGTTCAGTTTTGTGTTCATGGATTAGCGCGATCTCCCAATTTTTTTTCTTGGCGTACTTCATATACATCTCGAAAAGCATCCGAGAGAAATCCTCGGCATCGTCCCCGCCGGCGCCGGAGATGATAGTGAGGATTGCCGAACCCTTATCATATTTTCCCGCGCCTTCGCGTTTGGCCTTGAGTTCGGCAAGATCGCGAATTACCGCTTGGGCATTATTTTTATCATTCCAAAATTCCTGGCTCACTATTTTTGCCTCAAGCGCAAATATTTTTTTTTCTATTTCTTGTTCACTGTCATTCATATTATCAATTATACCAGAGCCGAAAATGGGAATCGAACCCATGTTCCTACTTTACGAAAGTAGTGTTCTACCACTAAACTATATCGGCTGTTGCTTTCGGAGCACTGGATATTTTTTAAAATGGCTTGCGGAGCGCGTCGGCGCGAGCAGGAATAAAAATTTAGTAAAATTTTATATGTACGTTTTAAAAAATATCCGTTGCTCCGAAATTTCTAGAGCCGTTGATCGGGATTGAACCGATGACCTCGTCATTACCAATGACGTGCTCTACCAACTGAGCTACAACGGCGATAATTTAGATTTCAAAAATTCTTTTCCGGTTCCAGACTTTAAATATTTTTCCCTAATCCTTGAATTTTTCCGATCGATACATTCTTCTTTATACAAAACTTTCCATGGTCGATAACCTTTTGTAGAAAAAACTCTTCCACAATTGTGATCTTCGAGTCTGTTGAGAACATTCTTTGTCATCCCGACATAAATTCTTTTTTCATTATTAACCAACGCATACACAAACATTTTTTAATTATACCAGAAGTGCTCCCTGCCTGCCGGCAGGCAGGTACCAACTGAGCTATCTACCTGTCGGTAGACAGGCAACGGCATTTCACCATACTAGGTCATTTTGTAATATTTTGCAAAAACGACCATTGACAAGAAAAAATTCCTGTATTCTATTGCTCATCCTTTAGGTGCTGGATGGCAATCTTGCGAAACTCTCTCCCGTCTACTTTTTTGATCGCCGGGGTGGTTTCAATGCCACTTACCACATTTTCAATGTCCTCGAGTTTGTAAACCCGGTAATTGTTCATCGGGTGGCGGTAGGCTTTTAGCTTGCCGTTTTTGTCCCAATTTCGGAGTGTAAGCGGAGTGACGCCCAACATCTTACCAGCCTCCTTTATCGTTATATATTGATTGCTCATGGATATTTGTTTAATAAACCTTACTAAGTGTGTACACCAATTATATAAATGTTAGTAATGTTTAGCAAGCATTGGTGGGGATAATAAATTTTAAGAAAACACTCGTCGCAGGCGTACTTTATAGAAGGTCTTGCGCAGGCCGACTGGGCCGAGCAGTTCGCTGGACAAGCTTGTCTAGACAGATTGCCTTACATAAAGTATGCCAAGAAAGAGTTTTAAAAAAACGTAGCCCACTATGAATTTTTGTCCCCTTATTTTACCCATCTCGGATATTCGAGAATCGCCAAGATGTTTTGTGTTTTCCACATATTTTCCACCCATTATCCACTGAGGGCGGAGGCGACAGTTTCGGCGTCGTCGTCGGGACGCAAACCTCTTCTTTGGATTCCAAAAACCTGCGTGGAGAGTTCACGGATTATAGCGGAGCCTTGCAGGCTATCATTGATGCACCACTGCATAACTTCACCTACAAATCCGGCTCGTTTAATAACCAGGAGTTCACGGGTATCATTACTGATTACTCACCGGTCTTTGGTATGGATCGCGACGCATCCCATCCTGCCGGTAAAAGCTTGAATGTCGTGACCGGCCTGGGCTACACATTCGGTGCTATTAAGAAACTAAACATCAACTTAAACGACCTTGAGTCCCGAGTTTCAGCTCTAGAAAATGCAGGTGGTGGCGGGCTCACGGGTATGGCCGCCGACTTCTTCAATTACGGAGTGCAGAGTGTCGTAGATGGTATTGCATATATGAAAGGCCTAGTGCTCGAAAAACTGACTATCGGAAGCTCCAGCAAACGAACAGGTATCACCTTCTTCGATGAGATAACCGGCGATCCATACTGTATGTCTGTAGCGAGAGGCGTGCAGAAAGTAGTGCCGGGTGAATGTGTGGTATTTGAGGCAACTATAGCCAGTGCTCCGTCCGGAGGCGAATCGTCTTCAAGTCCTTCGACAGACTCAGGATCTTCGACAGGCTCCTCCCCTATCATTACCCTAAATGGCGAAACCACTATAAATCTAAACGTCGGAGATAGCTATGAAGAATTGGGAGCGACAGCGACAGATGCGGAAGATGGCGAGGTAGCTGTGATCATCAGTGGCTCAGTAGACACAAGTGTGGACGGCACATATATCGTCACCTACAGCGCCTCCGACTCAAACAACAACACATCTACAGCAGAGCGAACTGTAGTAGTAGGTACAGGCGAATCAGCAGAGCCTCAGCCAGAGGCTGATCAGCCTTTGGCTGAAGAACCAACTCCGGAAGAAACACCTGCAGAAGAGCCTGCGCCGGAAGAAGCTCCATTAGAAGAATAGCAATTTCTGATGTATGAGGGGAGGTTATTGTCTCTCTGAATAATCCAATATTTCTAGATACATTTTTTTCAGCTCTCTGCTGGTTGGATCTAATTCAGTAGCTAAACGGGCATATCTTAATGCATTTGCAGTGTCGCCAATAGTCCAAAAATGGTTGGACATAGCTTGGTAACACCAAGCGTATTGTGGTTCAAACTCTCTGCATTTTTGAGCATGGTAAAGAGATTGCTCATGTTTACCCGAGAAAGTATATGCATTCGCAAGTGAAGCATGAGCGGCAGCATACTCTGGCTCTAACTCAAGAGCCTGGAGTTGATATTGAGCGGCTTCTTCGAAATTCCCCTGTCTGTTCTCTGCTACTCCCATCCAATAGTACGCGCTAGCCTTCTCAAAATCAGTTTCAGCATCTCTTAGCGCCTTGTGGGCAAGATCAGACTGTTTAACCCAATCTTGCTTAACCCAGCTTGCCGAAGACTCAAGTATTCTTGTATAAAAATTGCCGAAGCCAAAGCTATTCATATATCCAACTATTACAATAATTATGATTACACCCCATATCTTGAGCCATCTTAAGAGGTCCTCCTTTTTTCTGTACAATACATAAATTAGAGGTATAGCCACCATACTGAGCAGAGCAACTGAGAATAAAGCATCGAACTGTGCATAATCATATGTAAAATTTTCAATATCTGAATCTAAATAAGTTTGATGTATTATGGGGCGTACCATCATAGTCGGCAAAAGTACAGCCAATATTATAAATACATCAAAGAGAGTTACCAGAATTTTATCTTCCTCCTTCGCTACTAGTCTCTTTGACAGAGACATGACTATACTATAAGAAGAAATCTTAATAAATTTATAAAACACAACAGAGACCGAAGCGGTTAGTAAAGTCTGCTGTATGATAAAAGCAACTATTGTTGTATTCAAAGTACCATCTTCAAAAAACAATAGTTGTCGATTTAAGACTTCTATAATAAGGCCCGCGGTAAGAAGAACAAAAATGACAAGAAACTCAGTAAGCATCTGCCATAAAAAGTAATATCTAGTTGTCTTCTTATCTGCTTCCTTTGTTTCCATAGTTTAGTTTATTAGTTTACAGTACAGTAAACAGTAAAGTATATACATCAGAGGAATCGGACACTAAGCCTACTGACTTGGACATCGGATGTCCAAGTTTATTGACAAACCATTCCTGTTGGAGCTTTTGAGATAGATTTTGTTGCCCCTGCGTCAGACACACAATGATAACTCCCATCCGAGAGTGGAGAAGCCGCCAAAAATTGACTCTCGTTGTCTCGACAGATTATGGATTTTGAGTTATTTTCCTTATTTATTCTTTTTATTTCTGCTAAGGCGACGGGGCTTTCGCAAAATCCTTCATAAGAAAAACCTTCCGTATCGTAATAAAGCTCGGCTTGAGTACGCATGTTGGACAAAACTGCCTTCACATACGCATCGTCACCCAAGGTCATGGCTGTCTGTAATTCTCGATTGATAAAATCCATAAAATTTTCCGCGCCTTCCGGCTTTTCCACTACTACCAGCTGGTTCCAATCGTCGAGGAGGAGTACTAGGTTCATATCCACCTTACCGACTTCATCTTCCCTTTCTACGATCGGACTAGAAAAAACTACCGTCAGTTTGTATGGTAATTGATCCTTCGTACCCACCCATATCTCACCCTGGAAATTTTGTATTTTATTTAACTCCTTCTCTATGTCTTCCGCCCTTAGATCCATTATGGCACCAGTCTCCTCTGGTAAAGTTTTGAGAAAGTTCTGAAGCCCCATTAAATAAGCCAATATCCCGGGTCGATCTAGATCAAACAAATAACGAGTAGTGTTCACCCCTTCCAGGGTATCTGTGCCGTTCTTCCCCAGAATTTTGATCAGGCTCGCGTTCTTGGTAATCTCGATGATCTGCGTAGTTTGCGCTTCTGTCAAATTCGGATAATTGTACGGCATAGGGCCGAAGGGTGATGAGGAAATTGATTTGGTAATGTCTTCTTCGCTAAAAGAAAACCATTTATTCCTAAATTCAGATAGATCCATCCCCAGATCTGGAACCTCCACCAGCCGGAAATAAGCGACTTCGTCTAAAACTCGAAGTTCGACAGTGACCCCAACATTCCCGAACTTAACTGAAAAAAGCGCATCGGATTTACTGCCGGCGCTACTAGTTTCCGAAGCCCCACTGGCGCGAAATATCATGTTGTCGAAATCCAGCCCAAGAGGCGACGCCTCGCTCGCCTCTTTGGGGTCACTATAATTCATCTTGACGCCGAGCGTCGTGTCGAATTTCACGCTCTTGGCTTCCATAACATTCGCCATCACCTGGGTAACAGAAACAGAACTGCTCGGTAAGTACCCCGCATAGTATGCATATCCAGCGCCCCCACCCAAGAGAGCTAGCAAAACAACAGAAAGAAGCAGGCCCATCTTGGACTTGTGACCATGAGTGTTAGCATTAGACATAATGTTTGTTGCTCCGATTGGCGTGGCTATAGAAACCGGAGCAATAGGCTCTTGAGAAACTGTGCGGGTTGCAGGGGTCATCGGCGCCACGGGTGTAATCGGTGCCATAGGCGCAGCTATAGAAGCGAATGCTTCCTCGGCATCCGAAGCAGCCCACCCAGCATCGGTCAAAGCTTTCAATATTAATTCTTTCGGGCTTCCTTTGGCTAGCTCCCCGCGCACATAAGTCAACAACTCTGGTGTAATCATAAAAATTAGATAAATGATAATATTTTATACTTATCAAGTATATCAACGCCGATAATAGATAGCTATCCCAAAAGTGGAAAAGAATTATTGTTTCTTTGAAAAATCCAATATTTCTAGATACATTTTTTTCAGCTCTCTGCTGGTTGGATCTAATTCAGTAGCTAAACGGGCATATCTTAATGCATTTGCAGTGTCGCCAATAGTCCAAAAATGGTTGGACATAGCTTGGTAACACCAAGCGTATTGTGGTTCAAACTCTCTGCATTTTTGAGCATGGTAAAGAGATTGCTCATGTTTACCCGAGAAAGTATATGCATTCGCAAGTGAAGCATGAGCGGCAGCATACTCTGGCTCTAACTCAAGAGCCTGGAGTTGATATTGAGCGGCTTCTTCGAAATTCCCCTGTCTGTTCTCTGCTACTCCCATCCAATAGTACGCGCTAGCCTTCTCAAAATCAGTTTCAGCATCTCTTAGCGCCTTGTGGGCAAGATCAGACTGTTTAACCCAATCTTGCTTAACCCAGCTTGCCGAAGACTCAAGTATTCTTGTATAAAAATTGCCGAAGCCAAAGCTATTCATATATCCAACTATTACAATAATTATGATTACACCCCATATCTTGAGCCATCTTAAGAGGTCCTCCTTTTTTCTGTACAATACATAAATTAGAGGTATAGCCACCATACTGAGCAGAGCAACTGAGAATAAAGCATCGAACTGTGCATAATCATATGTAAAATTTTCAATATCTGAATCTAAATAAGTTTGATGTATTATGGGGCGTACCATCATAGTCGGCAAAAGTACAGCCAATATTATAAATACATCAAAGAGAGTTACCAGAATTTTATCTTCCTCCTTCGCTACTAGTCTCTTTGACAGAGACATGACTATACTATAAGAAGAAATCTTAATAAATTTATAAAACACAACAGAGACCGAAGCGGTTAGTAAAGTCTGCTGTATGATAAAAGCAACTATTGTTGTATTCAAAGTACCATCTTCAAAAAACAATAGTTGTCGATTTAAGACTTCTATAATAAGGCCCGCGGTAAGAAGAACAAAAATGACAAGAAACTCAGTAAGCATCTGCCATAAAAAGTAATATCTAGTTGTCTTCTTATCTGCTTCCTTTGTTTCCATAGTTTAGTTTATTAGTTTACAGTACAGTAAACAGTAAAGTATATACATCAGAGGAATCGGACACTAAGCCTACTGACTTGGACATCGGATGTCCAAGTTTATTGACAAACCATTCCTGTTGGAGCTTTTGAGATAGATTTTGTTGCCCCTGCGTCAGACACACAATGATAACTCCCATCCGAGAGTGGAGAAGCCGCCAAAAATTGACTCTCGTTGTCTCGACAGATTATGGATTTTGAGTTATTTTCCTTATTTATTCTTTTTATTTCTGCTAAGGCGACGGGGCTTTCGCAAAATCCTTCATAAGAAAAACCTTCCGTATCGTAATAAAGCTCGGCTTGAGTACGCATGTTGGACAAAACTGCCTTCACATACGCATCGTCACCCAAGGTCATGGCTGTCTGTAATTCTCGATTGATAAAATCCATAAAATTTTCCGCGCCTTCCGGCTTTTCCACTACTACCAGCTGGTTCCAATCGTCGAGGAGGAGTACTAGGTTCATATCCACCTTACCGACTTCATCTTCCCTTTCTACGATCGGACTAGAAAAAACTACCGTCAGTTTGTATGGTAATTGATCCTTCGTACCCACCCATATCTCACCCTGGAAATTTTGTATTTTATTTAACTCCTTCTCTATGTCTTCCGCCCTTAGATCCATTATGGCACCAGTCTCCTCTGGTAAAGTTTTGAGAAAGTTCTGAAGCCCCATTAAATAAGCCAATATCCCGGGTCGATCTAGATCAAACAAATAACGAGTAGTGTTCACCCCTTCCAGGGTATCTGTGCCGTTCTTCCCCAGAATTTTGATCAGGCTCGCGTTCTTGGTAATCTCGATGATCTGCGTAGTTTGCGCTTCTGTCAAATTCGGATAATTGTACGGCATAGGGCCGAAGGGTGATGAGGAAATTGATTTGGTAATGTCTTCTTCGCTAAAAGAAAACCATTTATTCCTAAATTCAGATAGATCCATCCCCAGATCTGGAACCTCCACCAGCCGGAAATAAGCGACTTCGTCTAAAACTCGAAGTTCGACAGTGACCCCAACATTCCCGAACTTAACTGAAAAAAGCGCATCGGATTTACTGCCGGCGCTACTAGTTTCCGAAGCCCCACTGGCGCGAAATATCATGTTGTCGAAATCCAGCCCAAGAGGCGACGCCTCGCTCGCCTCTTTGGGGTCACTATAATTCATCTTGACGCCGAGCGTCGTGTCGAATTTCACGCTCTTGGCTTCCATAACATTCGCCATCACCTGGGTAACAGAAACAGAACTGCTCGGTAAGTACCCCGCATAGTATGCATATCCAGCGCCCCCACCCAAGAGAGCTAGCAAAACAACAGAAAGAAGCAGGCCCATCTTGGACTTGTGACCATGAGTGTTAGCATTAGACATAATGTTTGTTGCTCCGATTGGCGTGGCTATAGAAACCGGAGCAATAGGCTCTTGAGAAACTGTGCGGGTTGCAGGGGTCATCGGCGCCACGGGTGTAATCGGTGCCATAGGCGCAGCTATAGAAGCGAATGCTTCCTCGGCATCCGAAGCAGCCCACCCAGCATCGGTCAAAGCTTTCAATATTAATTCTTTCGGGCTTCCTTTGGCTAGCTCCCCGCGCACATAAGTCAACAACTCTGGTGTAATCATAAAAATTAGATAAATGATAATATTTTATACTTATCAAGTATATCAACGCCGACAATAGATAGCTACCCCAAAAGTGGAAAAGAATGAAAAAACCGTAGCTGGGCTACGATTTTTTCATTTGCGCGA
>JBBDZS010000017.1:0-1661 GCA_040900015.1 Minisyncoccota bacterium
GCTGGGGTACATGGATTCGAACCACGATTAAAGGCTTCAATTTATCAGCCGATGAGGCTGGAGGCTACTGTCCCCGCCTTTCCGGCGGGTCGCCGATGAGGCGACTACCAAGGCAACTTCTGAGCACAGCTGGGAGACCTGGATTCGAACCAAGATAGCCTCCTTCAAAGGGAGGAGTCCTACCATTAGACGATCTCCCAGCTGTGCTCACAAATTTTCTTTTTTCAAATAATTTTCTAATTTACCATTCAAAACTTCACGACCATAACCTGTTTTATAAAACTTTTCAGCAATGACTGCGTCCTTCTTGTTTACATACGCTTCGTAATATATCAACTTGAATGGTCGGTTGTTTTTAGTGTACTTACCACCTATGCCAGAATTGTGTTCAGAAAATCTTTGCTTAAGGTTGTCTGTGCTACCTATGTATCTTCTACTATTTTTTAAACTTTGTAAAATATAAGTGTAATACATAAGGTCTGTCCCCGCCTTTCCGGCGGGTCGCCGATGAGGCGACTACCATTAGACGATACCCCAATATTACTTATCCTGCCCCAAAATCTTCACCAACGCAAGTTCTAGAGGTAACTCGGCAATGAAAGCATTGCCCAGATTTTGGTATGCTTCCAGTAAGGTAGCTAAAGCGGGCGAGCGAAGCATCCCCTCTTTATCCTCCTCAATCAGAGCCTCCAGATATTCTATGTCCGCATCTATCAAGTCACCAGAGAATTCTTGCTTTAATTTGGGTGCATACTTAAGAATTATTGCCATACGGAACTTATTGATTATTAGTTTGGTATAGAGTTCCATATCGAGACCAGCCTCCGCGGCCGCCCGGATTGCCCGGAGGCCTTTTTCGATGTCCTTGCTCGCTATCGCAGAAATGAAATCATTTACCATCTCGCTTTTCGGTGCCCCGGTGAGCCTCTCCACCTCTTCTCTCTTTATCTTTTTATTTTTGCCTGCAAAATTTAGAACCTTCTGCAGTTCACCCAATGCGTTTCGAAATGAGCCGTCACCCAAGATGGCGAGGAGCTCCGTACTTCCAGCATCGAGTTCATAACCTTCTTCTTTGGACACACTATTTAGAACTTTTTTAAGTGCAACATCAGAAGCTTTTTTGAAGGAGAATACCTGACAGCGGGAAATGATAGTCTCCGGTACTTTATGAAGCTCCGTCGTAGCTAAAATAAATATCACATGCTCTGGTGGTTCCTCGAGAGTCTTTAGGAGCGCGCCCCAGGCGTCCTTGGAGAGCATATGCACCTCGTCGATGATGTACACCTTGTACTTAGAATCAAATGGCAGAACCCGCACTCCTTCTCGAAGTGTGCGAATATCATCGATGCCACGGTTGGATGCTGCATCGATTTCATACAAGTCGTTAACTGATACGCCGATTTCCTTTGCGAAAATTCTCGCGACTGTAGTCTTACCCGTTCCTCTCGAACCAACAAATAGATATGCATGGGAAACCTTTTTACTTTTAACCGAACTCTCCAATACAGAAACGATCTGCTCCTGACCGACAACTTCGGCAAATATCTTTGGTCTATATTTTCTATATAAGGCTAGTCCGTGCATAAGGGCATTCTACTTTATTTCAAGTAAAAAATCATCTACTATCCGACTGACCTGACCTGCATCTTCTGCTTCCATCA
>JBBDZS010000017.1:1761-4733 GCA_040900015.1 Minisyncoccota bacterium
TTCCTCCTAGCGTCGTCAGTGTCTACGACATCACCATTTCCAAATATCAAAGTGTCTTTCCCAGATTCATTCCTGATCTCAACAATTCTTTTCATTAAGTCCCAACGGGCAGGAACATTAGACATTTCTTTACGAGTGCGAAGATGCACAGTAAGAACTGCAATATCTTCAGTCAGGAGCTCTGGTAGCCAAGTTTCTATTTCATTCTTACTATAGCCTAGGCGAGTCTTTACAGACACGGGCAATCCGGATTCTTTCGCAGCTCGGATAATCTCTCTAGCAAGCGCTGGGTCCTTCATCATTGCCGCGCCCGCACATTGCTTTTCTACTGATCTGTCTGGACAGCCCATATTTATGTCCACCCCGTCGAAGCCGAGCTCTGCACAAAGCTGAGACGCCTCACGAATATTTTCTGGCTTGCCTCCGAAGAGCTGAGCTACAATAGGTCTCTCATCTACGCTATAGCGTAGATCTATTAATAACTTTTCCCGAGCTACAGGATGAGCCAGGCCATCGGCGGCCACGAATTCGGTCCAGAAAACATCCGGCTTACCGTATTTGGCAATTATCTGCCTGAAGGCGCAGTCCGTCACATCCGCCATGGGCGCCAGCACGAATATTGGTCGTTTAAGATTGGACCAGAACCCTAGATTACTCATTGCTCGTACCGTCCTTGAATTTATAATAGACGCGATTGCCGAACCGAAGGTCAATATATTCGAGTTGTGTATATTTAGTCTTGAAATTTGTCTTAAGTGGTTCAGTGTCGAGGGCTGCTTGCAAGTTTTCAGCAAGATTCTGGTAATCGGCTTGTCCTTTAAATATTATCTTTGGACCATTTGGTGGTAAAAGTGCTGAGGCCAAATAAAGTTCCAGGTCACCATTGTCTTTTAATAAAAGCGCAGCCGGACGCAAAGACATTGATTCCAAATTTAACTTAAATGATACTAAACTAGAAAATTTTCCTGGTAAAAAATAATTTCCTATATATTCCCCGTCTGACACAGAAAGCACCCCGTAAAATCTAAAATATACATCCGAAGAAAAATACGGCGCAATATCAAAAATATAACCACCATCGTCCATAAAATAACACTTATTTTCGGTCTCTTCTGGGTTTATGCTCCGTAGTATCTCTTCTTCCACCAAATTCTCACCGCACCAAGTATATTTGCCTTTTCTTTCCGACACTTTTACTTCGAGAGTTTGATCTTGTCTTAAATTAAGAGAAATGTCTGTCAGACGCTTGAAGTTGCCTCCTAAATCTTCGACAATCTGGTCTTTTGGGTAAATGAGAAAATTGGTTTTAGGTAGAAACCAAAAATAATATCCAGAAACATTGTTGGTGACAACTTCAGTAATGCTTTCAGTGTCAATCACCTCGTTGCCCAGCACTTCGACATTAGTTATGTTGAGTTTCTCCACCCTCGAAATATAGGCAACCGAAGTAACCACTGCCCCCACAATAAACACAAAGAGTGAAATTTTCTTAAATAGATTTACCCGACGGCGTCGCTTGAGCTCGACCAACCGGGGTGAATTTAATACATCTCCTTTTTTCATCTACTTTATATATTCCCTACCTCCCATATATGGACGAAGTGCCTCAGGAATCTTGATAGAACCATCTGCTTGCTGATAGTTCTCGATGAGCGACACTAAAATTCTTGGGGTGGGAATGGCCGTAGAGTTTAGAGAGTGGGCATAATTCATCTTGCCTTCAGTATCCTTGTACCTTATATTAAACCGTCTTGTTTGGAAATCATGAAAGTATGAGGCTGAAGAAATCTCCCTATATGTATTTTCTTTTGGGACCCACAGCTCAATGTCATATTTTTTGACCTGACCCAATCCCAGGTCTCCGCCACAGTTGATAACTGTATGGTAGTGAATACCCAGCGACTCGATGAATTCTTCTGTATTTTTATTCAACTCTTCGTGAAATTTTACAGAAGACTCGTGGTTCGCTTCGCACAACACTACCTGTTCTAATTTATAAAATTCGTGAACTCGGATCAATCCTTTGACATCCTTGCCGTGAGACCCTGCTTCACGACGATAGCACGGAGAAAAACCTAAATACTTAATAGGGAGATTTTCTAACTCCAAAACTTCGCCAGAATGCATTCCAGTAAGCGGGACTTCTGCTGTACCGGAGAGAGTATCGCCATCTTGCGTCATATAATAATCTTCTACATCGCCAGGTAAGTGTCCAGTACCATATAGATTTTGTTTGCGTACTATCGATGGTGCGATAACCGGCGAAAATCCACGCATTGAAAAGAAGTCCATCGCGTAGTTCCATATGGCAAAAGAAAGTCTGGCTCCATCATTGGTCAGGAAATAGCCACGGAAACCGTGAATTTTGGTACCGCGTTCAAAATCCACCATCTTAAGCGCGTTCATTATTTCTATATGGTCCTTGGGTTCGAAAGCGAAAACCGGTTTTTCGCCCCAAACTTTTATCTCTTGATTTTCCTCATCGCTTGCGCCTTCGGGCACAGACATATCCGGCACATTGGGTACTTGGAGCATCATAGCCTGCCATTCTTCCATGGTTGTCTTTAATTTTTCTTCTTTTGATTTGATTTCTTCTTTAACTACCCGCATCTCCTCGATTAGCTGGAGCTTGAGAGCCGGGTCCTGATCACGAGCAATATCGCCAGAGACTCTGTTTACTTCACTCCTTAAGGTTTCGATTTCTTTGAGTTCGGCCAGTCGGGTATCGTCGAGAGATATCAACTTATCTATATCAATTTCCACACGCTTCTTCGTGGCGCCCATTTGGACTACATCCTTATTTTCCCGTATGAACTTGATATCCAACATCTTCATATTGTATATAAAGATTGCTATAATTGCAAAAGCCAGGTAGAAATAAAAATTGAGCACGTGGAAGGTTCTGGCCGTAGGCCGGAGTAAGCGAAGCAATTTATATTTCTACCTAGCTTCCTATGAAATTCGATCTTAAA
>JBBDZS010000017.1:4833-13515 GCA_040900015.1 Minisyncoccota bacterium
GCGCACGAAGCGGCACTCGAAGCAGGGCTTCATGCAGTGGCCTTCCCCGGCTCTGGAATTTCTGCCTCCTCACTCTCTTACAATCCGAATATAAAATTGATGGAAAGAATCATTGATTCCGGAGGATGCCTAATCTCCGAATTCGAACCTTCACTTAAGGCCGCATATTACACTTTCCCGATGAGAAACCGTCTGGTCGCCGGACTTTCTAAAGCTAGTCTGATAATTGAAGCCCAGGAAAAATCCGGAACACTGATCACCGCTCGGATGTCACTCGACTACAATAAAGAAGTCTTGGCTCTGCCGGGACCCATCAGCTCCGAATATTCTGCTGGAACCAACCGTCTTATTCGAGAGGGCGCCACACCTATTACCTCAAGCGAAGACATCTTGGAAGCACTGGGGTTCAAAATAGACCAAACAAAAAAACAAAAAAGTCTGTTTGAGGACGCATTACCCGAGGAAAAAGCAGTCCTTGGATTGCTCGAAGACCCACTCGAACGCGATGAATTAATTCGCAAAATGAAAAAACCTACAGCCCAAGCGAACGCAATACTTTCTCTTATGGAAATCAAAGGCCTGATCAAAGAAGAACTCGGTAATATTCACGCGGGATTTTAGAAATTTTTTTACCCCAAAGTTGCACTTCAAATCTATTTCGTGTAATACTTAGCCTTGATGAAATTACTGATTGTAGAATCACCATCGAAAGCAAAAACAATTGAGAAATATCTCGAGGGTGCTTTCACTGTGCGCGCTTCCGTAGGACACATACGCGATTTGCCGAAATCCAACAAAACTGCCATCGACATAGAGGGCGGCTTCCTCCCTAACTATGAAATATCTAAAGGTAAGGAGAAAATAGTGCGGGAACTCCAGGGTCTAGCTGAAAAAGCTACGGAAATTATTCTAGCTACAGACCCCGACCGCGAGGGAGAAGCTATCGCCTGGCATATTGAGACTTTACTCAAACAAGATAAAAAAGTGAACGCACCAATCGCACGGGTAGCATTTCATGAGATAACCAAAGAAGCAATCGAGGAAGCATTGCTCCAGCCCAGAAAAATTGATACTGCCCTGCGCAAGGCCCAAGAAGCGCGAAGGGTCTTGGACAGACTGGTAGGATATGATTTGTCAGGAGTAATCTGGAAAAAAGTACGCTACGGTTTATCCGCTGGCAGAGTACAGTCCCCTGCGCTTCGAATCATTATGGAACGCGAACGAGAAATTCGAGCTTTCGTTCCGGAAAAATTTTGGAGATTGTTTGGTGTATTCGAGACACCAAAAAAAGATAAGCTCAGCTTAGAATGTTCAGAAGAACCTCGGAATGAGAAACTCGTGAATAAAATATTAGAAATTGGTAAGAAAGGAAACTGGGTAGTAGAAGCCGTAAAAGAAAGTGAACAGAAACGCACACCTCGGGCGCCCTTCACGACATCCACACTACAGCAAACTGCGAGTTCGCGACTGGGGTATTCTCCTTCTCGTACGATGCAAATAGCCCAAAAGCTCTACGAAGCCGGACATATTACATATATGCGCACAGACAGCACTACTTTAGGCACGGCAGCACAAGGCCAGATCCTATCCTTCATCAAAAAGAAATACGGCGCGGAATACGCGGAGGCAAGAATTTATAAAACTAAATCCAAAAACGCCCAGGAGGCCCACGAAGCTGTCCGCCCTACCCACATAGATAAAATTAGTGCAGGTACCGATGAGCAAGACCGCCTATATAGATTGATTTGGGAGAGGGCTGTATCTTCACAGATGACGGACGCGAAATTACTGAAGACAAAAATCACAGCTCGAATCATAGGACACGAGCCCATGGGTAGTTCATCGGCACCTGTAGACGGGACATTGCCGGAATTCGGAGCAGTAAGTTCACGAATGCTTTTTGCGGGATGGCTCGCGGTAGACACTGGTGCTCGGGGTGAAGATGTGGAACTTCCAATCTGCAAGTCCGGCGACAAGCTCGAACTACTAGATCTAATTAGTGAAGAAAAATTCACCGAGCCACCCGGCAGGTATTCCGAAGCTGGTCTCGTGAAAGAGCTCGAAGCACGCGGTATCGGCCGACCTTCGACCTACGCTTCTATTATGCGCACAATTGAGGACCGCGGATATGTAAACAAAGAAGGTAAGACGCTCTTCCCTACCGACACCGGTGAAGTGGTTTCTGACTTCCTGGAAAAACATTTTGCAAATTATATTTCTGATACATTTACTGCAGAAATGGAAGACGAACTCGATGAGATCTCCCGAGGAGAAAGAGAATACGAAAAAACACTCAAAGATTTTTACGGACCGTTCCTCAAGGATGTAAAATCCAAAGACAAACTCGAAAAAGCCACGAACCTGGGCGAAGCTCCAGAGAACATAAAGTGCCCAAAATGCGGAAGCTCGATGATCATCAAGCTCTCCCGCGGAGGCAAATTCTATTCCTGCTCCAAGTATCCAGATTGCGACGGAGCGCTAATGCTCGACGGCACGGAACTCAAGGGACCGGAGGAGACAGGTGAAATGTGCCCTGAATGCGGCCTGCCTGCGCAGGCAGGAGAAAAAAAGAAAAAAAATCACGGAGGCAAACTAGTAATCCGGTCAAGGCGTGACGGCACAGGGACATTTATTTCCTGTTCTCGCTATCCAAAGTGCAAATTTATAAAAAAAGACGAAGCTGAAGAGGCGAAGAAGAGAACTGGCGTTATTTGCCCTACTTGTAAGAAAGGCGACATTTCCGAACGCCGAGGTAGATTTGGAATATTTTATTCCTGCTCGAATTATCCCGACTGTAAATTCGCCATCAAGGCCAAACCTACAGGCAATATATGTAAAGAATGCGGTAGCTTGATGATGGAAGGCACAAAAACTATACCTGAGAGGTGTTCGAATAAAGCGTGCAAGATGCACAACCCTCATAAAATACCTAAAATTGAAGGTTAGTTTAATAAGTGCTATTATTAATAAATGGAGCAAAACATCAAAACTTTGCTTAGCCTAAGTGGCGACATTAAGCCCAAGGACCTCAAACTCATAGAAAAAGCCTATGCCTTCGCCGAGCATGCCCATACGGGCCAAAAGCGAATGAGTGGCGAGCCTTATTTCGTGCATGTACTTGAAACCGCGAAAATCCTTGCCAAGCTCGGGATGGATGCACAGACTATCGCCGCGGGCTTCTTGCACGATGTACTCGAAGACACAGACACGAAAGAAGAGGATATGCGAAAAGAATTCGGCGACGAAATCATATTTCTAGTCAACGGGGTCACAAAGCTGGGTACCTTGAAGTACCGCGGTCACGAGCGCCATGTGGAGAGCTTGCGTAAATTCTTCATAGCTATGGCAAACGATCTTCGCGTGGTCATCATCAAGTTTGCCGACCGCTTGCACAATCTCCGAACACTTGAGCATGTACCCGAAGAAAAGCGCGCTCGCATAGCACTAGAGTCGATCGAGGTTTATGCTCCACTGGCAGACAGGCTCGGTATGGGTAAGCTCAAAGGCGAAATTGAGGACACCGCCTTCCCTTTCGCCTACCCGGAAGAATACAAAACAGTTGAAGAAATTTTCCAAATAAAAAAGAAGGAATATGAAAAGCATCTAGCGGAAGTTTCGGAAGTACTAAAGAAGGAACTAAAGAAAAACCGCATTCACATCAACGAGATGAGCTACCGTATTAAGCACAAATACAGTTTGTATAAAAAACTTCTAAAGTATGAAATGGATATAGACAAGATTTACGACATCGTAGCGCTTCGAGTAATAGTCGACAATATTGAGGAATGCTATCGCGTACTCGGACTGGTGCATTCCATATGGAATCCTCTCCCCGGCCGAATCAAGGATTATATCGCCGTACCTAAGCCAAACGGCTATCGCTCCATTCACACGACCATCTTTACCGGACACGGGGGCATCGCTGAAATCCAAATTCGTACAGTGGAAATGCATGCGGAAGCTGCATACGGTATCGCAGCTCACTTTGCATACAAGGAAGAAGGTAGCTCCAAGGCCAGAGTAAACAAATCCAAATTCAAATGGATAGAAGAGCTCAAGGAGCTCGACTACTCTCCAGACGAACCGAAAAATTTCGTAGAACACTTAAAGACCGACTTTTTTAACGATCGCATTTTTATTTTCACCCCTATGGGCGATGTTATCGATTTGCCAGAAGATTCTACTCCGATAGACTTCGCTTACAATATCCACTCCGACATAGGCAATCATACTTATGGTGCAAAAATTAATGGCAAAATGTCTCAGCTTTTTTCGAAGTTAAAGAACGGTGATATCGTAGAGATTATGAACAAGAAAGATGCGCACCCATCAGGCAAATGGCTAGAATATGTCAAAACGACTATCGCCAAAAAACACATTCGTTCTTATCTCGAAAAAAATACCCTCCTATCTCGTCTCAAGTCTTTCGGTAGATCTTAAGACTTAGACACTAAAATTAGAGATATTGTAAAGACTAGAATCGTCTTCCTTTATTTCGTCCTTGCTTCTATCATCAATTGGCGCCTCAGTGATGTCTGTCTCCGAGACATCAGGATTCGAAACTGAAGTTTTCGCAATATGGTTTTCAAGCATTTCTGTCGGATCCTTTACAGTACCTGATTTTTGAATCAAATCAAGAATTTGACGCAAATCCTCGGTTGAGAAAAAATCAATCTTGATCTGTCCACCTAGCTCCTTCCTGTCTATATGTACCCTGGTACCAAGTTTGTCTTGAAATTCTTCTTCCAGCTCGGTGATTTCCGGATCCGGCATAAACTCTTTCTTGCGTACCCGATCATATGCGATTTTGCGCGCCATCCTCTCAGCGTCCCTTACTGTGATTTTCTTATACAAAATTTCCTTAAAGAGAACAATCTGTTCTTCGGGATGGTCGGCAAGCATCAGAATCGGCCTAGTATGACCTTCGGAAATCTTACCTTCAGAAAGGGCGTTCAAAACCTCTTCCGGCAAGCCCAGAATGCGAAGCGAATTGGAAACATACTCGCGACTGCGACCCATTTTCTTGGCAATCTCGTTATGAGTAAATTTAAATTCATTTGCGAGACGATAAAATGCTCGGGCACGATCGACTGCATTCAAATCTTCTCTCTGTAGGTTTTCTATTATCGCAAGCTCCAGCTTCATTATGGCGGTATCTCCCGTGCGGATAATTACCGGCACTTGAGATACGCCAGCTAGTTTGGCGGCACGCAAACGGCGCTCTCCAGCAATAAGTTCGTATTCAGTTGTCAGGCCACCTTCTTCTTTTTCAACCTCAACTCGAGACACAGTAAGAGGCTGAAGCACTCCGTACTGCTTGATAGAAAGCGCTAAATCTTCCAACCTGGCTTCGTCAAAATCGCGCCTAGGCTGATAAGGGTTCGGCTTGATCTTGTCCGTATCGATCCAGAAAATTGAATTTGAGTAAATGTTGGACATTTGGTTATTCTAACATAAAAAATATTTATAACCGAAATGTGCCCAGGGAGAGAATCGAACTCTCATGATGTTGCCATCAATAGATTTTGAGTCTATCGCGTCTACCAATTCCGCCACCTGGGCAATTTGCCAATTTTACTAAAAAACAATGATTAAATCAATATATTTTTATATTGCTTGCAATATATCATATATGATATAATATGTGATATATGAAAAATGGACAACCATCACAAGAAAAAATAGGCAATTTTATAAGGACATTACGAGAAAAAAGGGATATAACCCAGAAAGAATTTGCGAAAGCACTCAAAACATCCCAAAGTGCCGTAGCCCGTATGGAAAACGGTGAACAAAATTTCACCACCCAGGTGCTCAGCAAAATTTCGACAGTCTTAGAACACAAGATTGTGGCGCTAAGCAATTCTATGGATTTCGAAATAAACGGTGGCAATAGACTCTCTGGGTCTATCCGAACCGGATACTCAAAAAATGGATCGGTTGGGCTACTATGCGCTTCCCTTCTAAACCGAGGCACGACGATACTTCACGGCATCGCTAGAATCGAGGAAGTCCATCGGGTCATCGAGGTGCTTCAAAGTATTGGAGTCAAAGTCACCTGGACGGCACAGAATACTGTTGAAATAGTTCCGCCAAAGAAATTTAAAATGGATAAGATCAACAAGGCATCGGCGATTCAAACTCGCTCTATACTCCTTTTGATCGGACCCCTTTCTCATATACTCCCTTCTTTTTTCGTACCGCATGCGCAGGGCTGTCATCTTGGAAAACGCACAATTGCCGCCCACAGATATGCACTCGAAGATTTAGGAATCAAAGTCAGGGTAAGCCATGTGGACTATCAAATTACAACAAAGGAACATATGCCTGGGAACATAGTAATGTACGAAGCTGGAGACACTGCGGTTGAAAATGTCCTGACCGCCGCAGCCAAAATCGAGGGCAAAACTACTATCAAGTTCGCTAGTTCTAATTATATGGTGCAAGAAATTTGTTTTTTTCTTGAAAAATGCGGAGTGAAAATCGACGGTATCGGAAATACCACTATGGTGGTTCACGGCGTTAAAGAAATTAATAAAACTATCGAATATCATAATAGCGAGGACCCTGTAGAGTCTATGATGTTCATAGCCGCAGGTATAGCTACGGATTCGGAGCTAGAAATCACCCACATACCTATCAATTTTATGGAACTCGAACTTTACAAGCTCCGAAAGATGGGTCTGAAATATAAAGTAAATAAAACATACAAAAGCGCAAATAACCGCACTGAGCTCGTGGACATTACCATCTACCCTTCCACATTTAGAGCACTTGGAGATAAAATTCATGCAAACCCCTACCCAGGTATTAATATCGACAATTTGCCCTTTTTTGCCATCCCTGCGCTAAAAGCAAAAGGTCAGACTCTGCTCCACGACTGGACATACGAAAATCGAGCAATATACCTGACAGAACTAAATAGAATGGGCGCGGAAGTAACCCTAGCTGACCCGCACCGGGTTTATATCGAAGGCGAAAACATTCTCAAACCTGCCCAAATTGTCTGTCCACCGGCTCTTCGGCCCTCGATGGTAATAATGATCGCTATGCTCGGAGCACACGGAATATCGGTCCTTAGAAATGTATATATGATCAATCGAGGCTATGAGGATATAGCAGGACGCCTGAACTCTATCGGAGCAGATATAAAAGTCATACAATAATGCAAACAATAATTGTCGTACTTGGGCAAACGGCGACTGGCAAGAGCGCTCTAGCCATAAAAATTGCCAAAAAAATTAATGGAGAGATTATTTCGGCCGACTCCCGGCAAGTGTACAAAAATTTAGACATTGGAACTGGAAAAATTACCGAAAAAGAAATGAAAGGTGTGCCACACCATCTACTCGATGTGGCAAATCCAAAAAATAAATTCACTGTAGCTCAATATCAAAATCTCGCTATCTACGCTATAGCTGAGATAATAAATCGAGGTAAAATTCCAATAATCTGTGGGGGCACAGGGTTCTATATAGATGCGGTTACTAAAGGAATAATATTTCCGAAAGTTCCACCAAATTATCCGCTTCGAAAGAAATTAGCATTAGTCAGCGACCGCGCACTAATGCTAAAACTGAAAAAACTCGACCGAGTTCGTGCAAAAAACATAGATATCCGAAACAGAGTCAGAATAATTAGAGCAATAGAGATCGCCACCCTTCTCGGCAAGGTCCCTCAAGTTACGGAGGCGTTGCCTCCGTATAAATTTATAAAAATTGGTTTATATTTACCACCTGATATATTAAAAAAGAAAATAGAAAAAAGAGTAAAAAAAATGTTTGATATTGGCTTGCTTAATGAAATTAAAAGACTAAAAAAAGCCGGTGTATCAAACAAAAGATTAAAAGAACTTGGTTTCGAATATTTTAAACCTACGCCAGAGGAAGTTATAAAGCAAACCATCAGATATTCCAAACGCCAAATGACGTGGTTTAAACGTGATAAAAATATCAAATGGCTGGATGCCTCCAGGAAAATTAATCTGACAAAAAATCTATCACTTCTCTAATTTCTTTAGTTATGTTTTTTGCGCCATTTTTTTTAAAATCCTTCTTTGAATATAGTCCTGTGGTAACAGCAATAAAATTTATACCTGCCCCCCTAGCAGCACGAAAATCATCTAATGAATCTCCGATATAAACTATTTCATCTTTTTTTATTCCCTCTTCTTCCAATTTTTTTAACAAAGGCAAAAAAACATCTGGATGGGGCTTGTGAACAGTCGTTTCTTCTGCGCCTTGAATGCATATAAATTCCTCGGTTGGGAAACCGTAATTTTCTAAGTCCTCCACCAGGAACCTCTTTGTGGTAGCCGACAATACTCCCACCTTAAACCCTTTATCAATAAGACACCTGGTTACCTTTACCGACCCCGGATAAGGATTTTTCGGAAAATCATTCCTGGTTGAATTATAGGCCTCAATCATATTTTCTTTTGTATCTGAATAATTGCAAATCTCTCCAATTAACTTATCAAGTGGTTTACCCCAATGCAGACGTAGCAAATCATCCGTCACATCTACGTTATAAAATTTCTTGGCCACATGTTTATGCTGTGCCCATTTCGCCACTATAGTTTCTACAAGAGTATCGTCAAAATCGAAAATTACAGCTTTAATCATAAAAATTCTTACGCTGCGGGTCTTGCCCGCCGTAACTCGCTTCGGCAAGCGAAGGCGG
>JBBDZS010000018.1:0-1957 GCA_040900015.1 Minisyncoccota bacterium
TCGAGCTTCGCCGCCCTGTTCTTGGCGCGGGCGATGGCGCCGAGCTGGCTGGCCTCCCGCGCCTCATTCACCGTCCATTCGTAGGCGGTGCCTTTCTGGTGGGCCGTCTTTCCACCCTTCGAGGCGATCCCGCGTGCCTTCTCCGGATCGGTCTTCCAGAGCGTGCCGAGCCCGCTTGTGCCCCTTTTGATCCCCATCGTCTCTTCCCCCTTAGTAAAGAGGCTTCGAGTGCCCGCATTTCCGGCACTCGACGCCAGTTTCCGAGATTGCCATCATTATCCCGCACTCCGGGCACTCCAGATCCTCAAGAGGCTGGATGCTGGAGGGGTTACTGATGGCGGAGGATTTCTCCTCCTCCCTGCCCGCCGGCGCGTCTGTGTTTTCATCGTGCATTCTCATTCAATCTACGATTTCAGGTGGGGTTTGTCAACAAATATCAAACCGTGCCGATACGCTGGTAATTTTATATAATTAGCGTTATGGATAAGACAAAAAAATTAAAAAAAATTCATGCGAAATGGATAAAGAAATGCGAATGCACCCTTAGACACACAGCCACCCAAGCCGTACCCGGGCACGGCAATCCAAAGGCGCATATTGTTTTCATCGGCGAAGCCCCAGGTAAGTCGGAGGACGAGACAGGTAAGCCTTTCGTAGGGGTTGCGGGTAAATTTTTGGATGAAATGCTAACAAAAACAAATCTCAAACGCGACAATGTTTACATTACCAGCATCGTCAAATACCGCCCACCCGGCAACCGCGATCCTAATCCAGATGAAAAAGCTTCCTGTCGGGAATGGTTGCTCGAAGAACTCACTCTTATCGCTCCTAAAATGATCGTATTTCTCGGACGGCACGCAATGAACAGCTTTTTCCCTAATCTGAAAATAAGCAAGGCGCACGGCAAGCTTTTGATCGAGCCCGTGGAAGAAATACCAACTAAATATTTCTATCCCCTATATCACCCTGCCGCCGCACTCTATAATAGCTCGATGCGAAAGACCTTGATCGTCGATTTCAAAAAAATTCCACAGATCCTGAAAGAGATAAAAAAACACAATTCTAGTGTATAATATTCAATTATGGAAAATAATAAGATAAAAATCGTGATCCTCGCAGCTGGTAAAGGCACCCGGATGAAGAGCGACCTACCAAAGGCTCTCGCTCCGCTTCATGGGAAGCCGATGATAAACCATATCCTACAATCAATCGAAGGAATAAATGACTCTAAGCCGATTATCATCATCGGCTATCAAGGAGACCTGGTAAAAAACACGCTCGGAGACTCTTATGAATATGCGATACAGACCGAGCAACTTGGCACCGCAAATGCCATATCCGCAGTAAGAGATCTCTGTGGAGATGCTGAAGATATCGTCGTGCTTTCGAGCGACCAACCACTTATCAAACGGGAAACAATCTTGGAGTGCATCGCCCGACATAAAGCAGTGCAAGCAAAAATAACCCTCACCACCACCGAGGTTCCCGACTTTGAGGAATGGAGAAAGTATTTCCTGACTCATGGCCGAATACTAAGACAAGAAGGAAAAATAATCGGAATCAAAGAATACAACGACGCCACGGAAGAGGAAAAAAATATTAAGGAAGTCAACACCGGCTGTTGTTATGTTTTCAACAGTGCCTGGCTCTGGGCAAACATCGGGAGTATAAGAAACGATAACTCAAAGAACGAATATTACCTCACTGACCTGATAAGCTTAGCAGCCCTGCAAAATGCCAAAATCGAAGCGATGAAAATCGATCCGATAGAATCCCTAGGAGCAAACTCCAAAGAAGAGCTCGCGGTATTGGAAAATCTCGGGGTATAGATCGACTCTTGAAAGAATCTCGAAAAAAATGCTATAACTGATGTGTGTCAGTAGGCGCGGTTAGCTCAGTTGGTAGAGCGACCCCTTGACGTGGGGTAGGCCACAGGTTCGAATCCTGTATCGCGCAC
>JBBDZS010000019.1:0-1912 GCA_040900015.1 Minisyncoccota bacterium
CTTTCCGCATCCAGTTTTTTTATTTCATCTGCAATCTCGAGAAGGTGTTTGATAATTTCAGCTGAGCTAATGACATTGTTCTCATATTTTTCTATAAGTTCAGTAAGGAGGGTAAGCATCGTCTCATATCGAGCCTTATTTGTTCGAGAACGCACTTTTATTTCCTGATCAAGCAACTTACGAACAGTATCAATTGCTAAGTTTTGATACTTAACCTTCTTTATTTCTTCGACAAAGCGATCATCGAAGATTGAGATACTTTTTTTCTCCCCATCCTCTCTAGTAAAGAGATCAATAACCCCTTCCGCCTGAACAGCATCCTGAATAAGACTGCGGATTGCGCTCTCTTTAGCTTCTGGGAAGATAATATGCGGAATGAGTGTTTGCTTATTGATAGCTTCGCGTATTGACTGAAAGAACTGAACATCGTTGGCAATTTTCATGGCCTCTTCTCCTGGCATAACAAGAGCGTGGAGTTTCGACAGCTTAGACACTCCGGCCATATAGGCCATCTTGCGATCATTAGAGAGTCGTCCTTCATATGTAATAACCTCGTTCATTGCTGCTTGAAAGAGATTGACCAACTCAACTCCTTTCTTTTGTCTCCACCCTGAGAAATCAACATTGATGAAGTACTGAGAAATTTCCTTATGGATCTTTTTCATTTCAGCAATAACTTCATCCAATGGAATCATTGCCTCTTTTTGCACATCGGTGTCGTAGAGGGCAAGGGCATTCTTGAGATTTTCTGCAATACCGATGTAGTCCACAACCAAACCGCCCGGCTTGTCTTTGTAGACACGATTCACACGAGCAATTGCTTGCATAAGAGCGTGATTCTTGAGCGGTTTATCCAAGTACATCGTATGCAAACTTGGTACATCAAACCCTGTGAGCCACATATCGCAGACAATCACGAGGCGGAGCGGATCATTTGCTTTTTTAAACCGCTTCTCAAGCTTCTTTACATCGCGCTCAGGTTGGACTTGGGTTTTGAAATCTTCCATGCCGGAGATAACTACTGCGCATTCAGGCGCGCCAGAGATTTTCTTGATGGTGTTATACATCGCTACCGCAATAGGACGGCTCATTGTCACCACCATAGCCTTTCCTTCGATTGGACGATAATTGAAATGTGCTACGACATCTTTGGCTATCTGCTCTATGCGGCTCGGCGCACCCACGATTTCTTCAAGTACCGCCCACTCCTTGTGAGCTCTTGCTCTCTCGTCAATCACGATCTCACCAAGAATTTCATCGAGCTTACTGTCCACGAATCGATCGGCGAGGTGGAGAGGGATTAAACGGCCTTCGTAGTAAATAGGAACAGTTGCCTTATCCTTTACCGCCTGACCAATTTTATATGAGCTGACAACGTCACCGAAAACACGCATTGTATCTCTCTGAACAAGCGAAATTGGAGTTCCTGTCACACCCAAAAAGCTCGCATTCGGTAAAGCCTGTCGTACATTGCCCGCAAGCATGCTGTATTGCGTACGGTGCGCTTCGTCAGTAAGCACAATGATATTTTCTCTATCAGAGAGGACAGCATTAGCATCAGGATCTTCTTGGAACTTTTGAATAGTCGTGAAGATAAGTTCACTCCCGAGATGAGAGAGTCTTTCTTTTAAGTTTTTAATACTTGAAGCACGCTTCGCGAGAGTGCCATATCCCGTACGACTGAAAGTTTTAAACAATGCATCGTCGAGATCTTCTCGATCGTTAAGAAAAATATATGCAGGGCTTTTAAGTTCAGGTAATCGTTTAGTTTTATTCACGTAGAAAACCATCGAAAGAGATTTTCCAGAACCCTGTGTATGCCAGAAGACACCAATCTTTCGGTCTTGCTCACCTTGCACTGAACGCACAGTGCTATCAATGGTTTTGTTTACACCGTAGTACTGGTGATACA
>JBBDZS010000020.1:0-1059 GCA_040900015.1 Minisyncoccota bacterium
CCGAGCGCGAGCTTGTGTAAAATTCGGCAAGGCTCCACGATGCGCGGGTCGATGATATTGTAAAAAGCATTTTGTCCCTTGCGGTGCACAGTCACCAGTCTAGCGTGCCGTAGGAGAGCCAAATGTTGGGAAACATTGGCCTTGCTAATGCCGAGCTCTTTTACTAGAATTTCTACAGGCATTTCCTGCTCGCGAAGCAGATTTAAGATTTCCAGACGCTTAGAATTTGCCAAGATTTTATAGGTAATAGCGTTTTTCTCATAAGCGGAGCGTGGCAAGGGTCTCTTTATTTTTTTACTTACTTTCATATCCGAAGTATGTTACAAGTTGCAACAAATTGCAACTAACATTTAAAAGTCCAACCCCTTCTCCGCCATCTTGCCATGTTCAAACGGATGTTTGATATTCCTAACTTCCGTCACTAGATCTGCCCTATCGATGACTTCCTGTGGGGCACCTCGGCCCGTAGTTATAATATGCTCGACTTTGTCTTTCGCATAATCCAAAAAAGCTAAAAGATAAGAGACAGGAGTGAGCCCGAGAGCCACGGCATTGTGTACCTCATCTAAAATAAGAAGGTGGTATTTACCGGAGGAAATTTCTTTCTTAGCTATTTTAAATCCGCTTTCAGCTGATTGCCTATGCTCTTCGATAGGAAGTGTATCTCCTAGAATACCCACAAATCCTTTTCCTGTTTTTATAATTTTGAAATCAGGCGCCAAGCGCTCTACTGACTTGTGTTCGCCGGAGAGCCACGGACCTTTGATGAACTGCACCATCAGTGCCTGCTTACCCGAGCCGAGCAATCGAAGTGCATTACCCAAAGCCGCTGTCGTCTTGCCTTTCCCATCTCCGGTGAATACTAAAAGCATACAAATGACATTAAACCTCGCAAAGTCCAGAAACACACGCGAATTCTTTTGCTCCAGTAGTATTGTCGACCGCTTCATATTGGGAGAGCTTGGAAAAATCTATTTTGCCTATTGCCTTTGACCTTCTTTCATATTCCTCCTTAGTTATTGCCTCATAAGGAGCCAGCTGATAAACATGCTCGGAACG
>JBBDZS010000020.1:1159-11369 GCA_040900015.1 Minisyncoccota bacterium
ATGGCGGTAGAAGCATTAATGCCAAAACGCTTGGCATATTTTTTATTTGTTTCAATTGAATCCTGCTTCAACATATCGAGCACTTTGTCGTCGCGAATAGTAGGGTTGTCATAATAACCAGTCAAAGAAACACCCAACAATCTTTCTTCTTCACAGTTCTCTTTCCATTTTTTTGAGAGATAACCGAAATTTGTAAGCGTAGACTGATAAGTGCCAAGCAAGGTCGCTAGATCCATTTTCTTCTTTAATGTCTCGATTGTATCGTTCGGACGAATAACTATACTGGTCAAATTACAGAACTGTCGGGAACGCAAATATATTTCTCCGCAAGGGTTGAGTCCTATCTGCCTCTCGTTTTTTATTGCGTCCCATCTACGTGCTGGCAATTGTTTCTCGAGTCCCCCACGGTTGAAAATTCCACGCTCCCCTGATTTGGATTTGACCAATGCAGTCCATTCATCTAAAAATTCTTCGGCTCCCGGCTTGGCATTATACACGGCGGAATTATTAGCCATAGACCTTTGGCCTTCGGTCAAATAGAATTGCCCTTTTTTTGCATCCCGCATCTCTCCGTCTTCGAGCTCGGAAAGTGATATTAATGCACTACGTCTCACACCTCCCGCCACCACAATCATACCGATCTGGCAAATAATGTCATGCATATCCAAATTGGAAAGGCGTCTGCCTTGTTTGGCCAAAATCTTGCGTTTGGCAAACTCCATAAGGTCCATAAGTGGTTGAGGTCCAGAAGCGCGCCCACCCGCAGTCTCGAGCCTAGATCCGGCTGGGCGAATCATGGAATAATCAAATTTTATATCCCTGCCGTCAAACCACGCCTTAAGTCCCATTACAAAAGCATCCGCCCAACCTTCCTTGCTGTCAGAGACGACAAGCAGAGATGGCTTTTCATTTTTCTGTTTCTTTATTTGTGGGAACTGCTGAACATTTTCCCATTCTACGGCGAACCCGAGTCCCGCTCCGCACATTGAAATATACATTATCTCCCCTAGGTCCTCGGGGCAAGTGGGCGCAATATACGAACAATTATATGCCCAAACATTTGATTGACGACAAGCTTTACCCGCCGACCACAAAAGACGCATAGAAGGACAAATGTCTTGATTTAATATTGCATGATGAAGGTCGTTATATTCAGTCTTAGTCAGTTTATCACCCAAGTTCTCCTTCATATAGTCCATATAACGATTTATCGTCTCAATCCATGTCTCCCTACGACCAAGCTCTGGAACCCACCTCGAATAAAACTGGTAGAAAATATACTCAGAGTACGCACTCGAAAAATATTTACTCGATTCTTCCACCGCCAAACGGACTTTCTTGGGCACTGGACCGAAGGTCGCACGGAGTTCGGACCGTCTGTTGCGATACAGGATATATTTTTTTGCCGTATCCGTAAATCCATTCTTCATCAACTCTTTTTCAACAAAATCCTGCACTATCTCTACGGTCGGTAAAAATTCAGCGCTTTTGCTCTTTTTCAAAAGATCTTCCCGAAGACCCAACAGAGTCCCGAATACACTTTGAGCCACCAGTCTCGCATCGTCTTCCCCACCCTCCCGACTAACTTCAAAAGCTTTTCCAATCGCCCTGGCAACCACATCCAAATTAAATGGAACAACTTCACCACTTCTCTTACGGATAGATTTTATTTTAGCCAAATCTGTCTTTGAAATTTTTTCGTTTTTTTTCATATAGTTTTCTTGAGACGTAAGAGGTTCACAATTGAATAATGCTCCAGCTTTTCATTCTTGATTATAAATTTATAGATCGCAGGGCTGAGAATTAAAGCGAAGGAAACATTTCCGAGTAAGTGCCAAAGCGTAAAAGGTATCTGACCGACCAATGCTTCCATAAACGACTGTCCGTAGAAAATCGGACCGAGCGACAAACCTGTAACTGCATCAAAGAATAAGGTCCCTAATACCGCAAAGCGAGCGTAATCTAGCCGACTGGGTTCGCGCTTCCTAAAAAAATAAAAAGCCCAGACTCCGAGTGCCCCATAAGTAAATGCGGTCAAGAAAGTCCAGACTCCGAAAGTTGCAGTGGCAAAATCGTAAAGCAATATTCCTAAAAATGCAAAGAAAAAACCAATCAATGGACCATAGGCTTTGGAAAATGGCATCTGGGTGGCCAAAATCGGCTCAATGTTGGGCGGCCGAAAAGGAATCAGACGCATTAAAAGGCATACGAGTATGCCCAGGGTAATCTTCGGCCAGTTTTTCGTGTATTTTTCCATAATACTTTGCTACAATTATTTAGTGATACATTTCGTTGTCAGCCGGAGTGGGTGTATACTTAGGTAGTTGCCGAGTTTCGCAACTGTTAAATCATTATACACGAGGGTGGTCACCTCCTGTAAAGTGGATAACTGTAATTATTAGCATTAAAACATAAATTTAAAAAAACATAAATATGGAACAGAATAAATTCAAGGCAGTACTGGGTATTTTGAGGATAAGTATGGGATTAATTTTCTTGTGGGCATTTTTCGACAAATTACTAGGTTTAGGTTATGCGACTGCACCAGAAGCGGCCTGGACCGCGGGTGGCTCCCCTACCGCAGGCTTCTTAAAATTCGGCGTACATGGCCCGTTTGCAGACTTATTCAATAGCCTCTCTGGAAGCGCAGCTGTAGACTGGCTATTTATGCTAGGTCTCCTCTTTATTGGCCTGACACTTACCCTAGGTATTATGACTAGACTCGGGGGGTGGGCTGGTATTCTCATGCTCTTCTTGATGTATTTGGCCGTAGGCTTGCCGCCTGAGCATCATCCTTTTATCGATGACCACTTTGTTTATATATTCGTCATTTTTGCGGTTATGTGGGGCGACGGACAGAGATACTTCGGATTAGGTAATGCCTGGTGGCGTTCCGGCTGGTCTCAAAAATACAGCTTCCTCAAATAAATAGTCCGTCCTCTTGGATTCGAACCAAGGACCCCAGAGGTATAAGCTCTGTGCTCTAACCAACTGAGCTAAGGACGGGTCAAAATAACTTACAGTTAATAGTACAAAATTAATGTATTTTTCGCAAAGAATTAACTTAGCAAATCCAGCTTGGTTGGTTCTTCCTTTTTCTTCAATTCTATCCCGTGCAATGTGAGGATTTTCTCGTATTCATCCTGCTCTAATGTCTCAACCTCAATAAGCTTTCGGGCTATCGCCTCAAAAGCTTTTCTGTGATCTTTGAGCACCCCTTCAGCCGACTTGATACCATCGGTAATAATCCTGGATACCTCCGCATCAACTTTTGTAGATATAGATTCCGAATATTCTTTATCTGAATTTTCTCCCCATGGTGAACGCCCGCTGCCTCGGTCGAGCGCCACTGGACCGATAACATCCGACATTCCCCACCTAGTCACCATTGCTCTGGCAAGATTTGTCGCCATCTGGAGATCACTCGAAGGACCGGTAGTAATGTCACCAAACATCATTTGTTCCGCGGCGTACCCTCCGAGCGCCATCGCTATATCATCGATAAACTCTTTCTTGGATTGAAGTTTACGCTCCTCAAGAGGCAATTTCAAAGTATATCCTCCAGCATTACCGCGAGCGATAATAGAAACTTTGTGTACTGGGTCTGCGTACGGCAGGACGGAAGCCACGATGGCGTGACCAGCCTCATGATAGGCGGTAATTTCTTTTTCTTTCTTAGATAGCAAGTGGCTCTTGCGCTCTGGGCCGAGCATCACTTTCTCTATCGCGCGAATCAAATCAAACTGAAAAACTTTTTTACGATTTTCCCGAGCTGCTAAAATTGCTCCTTCATTCATAAGTGAATACAGGTCTGCCCCAGAAAAACCCGGAGTGCGCTCGGCGATCAATTTTAGATTGATATCCTCCGCCATCGGTTTCTTAACTGCATGAATTTTGAGAATTTCTTCACGATCCGCGCGGTCTGGCAAATCGAGCACTACCTTGCGATCGAATCGTCCAGGGCGCACCAAAGCGGGGTCAAGTACATCCGGACGGTTAGTAGCCGCCATCACTATTACCTTATCATTCGGCTCGAAGCCGTCCATTTCCACCAATATCTGATTTAGAGTTTGCTCCCGTTCGTCATTACCTCCACCAAAACCGCCTCCCCGAGTTCGTCCGATGGCGTCGATCTCGTCTACGAATATTATTGCCGGAGCCGCTTTCTTGGCCATCTTAAATAGATCTCGCACTCGGGAAGCCCCGACACCAACAAACATCTCCACAAATTCAGATCCGGATAGATGAAAAAAGGGTACTCCAGCTTCTCCGGCTACCGCTCGTGCAAGCAAGGTCTTACCTGTGCCTGGAGCGCCAGTCAACATCACACCCTTTGGAATGCGAGCACCTATTTCCAAAAATTTCTTTGGACTTTTTAGAAAATCAACAATCTCTTTTAGCTCCTCTTTGGCTTCCTTACATCCCGCCACATCTTTGAATGTCACCCGGTTGTTCTTATCATTCGGGTCAGTGATGCGTGCCTTGCTTTGGCCAAAGGACAGCGCCTGCATTCCAGCGCCCTTCACTTGTCGCGACAGATACCATAAGAAAAAGACTATAAAAATGATTGGCAGGAGAAAAGGTAGTAAGTTCATCAGCCAAAAGCCGAACCCACCCTCGTTCTTGACCTCAATGCTCGTGCCAGATAGCGCCTCGGGTGTGACTCCGTAATTGGAAAGAGTCTCAGAAAGTGAAGTGCCTACTTCTTTCTTTGATTTTCTCACTTGGTCATCGAGATAAGTTATCGTGAGCTGATCGCCTTCGATTAAAATCTCCTTCACTTCCCCACGGCTGACGCTTTGCGCCAGAGCCGAAATGGCGACTTCTTCTGTAGGCCGGCCAGGGTCGGATATGACCAGGTAAAGCGCTGTGATCAACATAAATACGAACACCGAAAGAGCAATGGAGCTGCCAAATTTGGTCTCCTTCGGGATCTTTTTATGCTTCTCAGACCCTTGTTTTTTATTAGAAAAATTAAAATCCATCCCAAAATAATACCACAAAAAAGCTAAAAATCAAAGAGAAAATTGAAGAATTATGCTAACATAAGATTATGAGTCGCTATGCGGAAAACCGAAAAGTGCGTTTCGATTACGAAACCTTGGAAAAATACGAAGCCGGTATTGAGCTTTTGGGCACCGAAGTCAAATCCGTCCGTAATGGCAAAATTTCCCTAGAGGGGTCTTTTGTAATAATTCGGGGTGGAGAGGCTTATCTTATCAACGCCAATATCCAGCCCTATCAACCCAAAAATGCGCCTAAAGATTACGATCCTATGCGCAACCGCCGAATCCTCCTAACTAAAAAGGAAATAGCAAAATTGGAAAGCGGTACCAGAAATAAAAGTTTGACAATAGTGCCATATTCGGTGTATAATAAAGGGAAGAAGATAAAGTTGGAACTCCATCTGGTGAAAGGTAAGAAGACTCGGGATAAGCGCGAAAGTATTAAACGTCGTGAAACTGATCGCGAGATACGCCGAGAGTTCCGAGGTAAATAATAGACCTTCGAAAATTAAATCATGGGGATGCAAGGCATAGACAGTAGGCCTTTTGCTCCTGATGCATACCGAGTATGAAACAATTTCTCGTAAAACAATGTTTCAAATGTTAATTGCAAAATTGACTGCTAAAGCAAAGGCGGTAGTTTCTCCATACTTCGGTATGAATAACTTCGCTTTTGTTCCAGCCATCGCTTAACGCGTACTGGTGTCTGTCTCATAGACTTCCGATATATGAGATCAGGCATAATATTATCGGGATAGGAGAAGGAAATGTCGTGATCCGCCTCCAAAACAAAGCGACTCGATTAAAGAATATTTGGCTCGCTTAAGAATTCTTTAATTTAAACAAAAAAGCGAGATATGTATGTAGACTTCATGGCAAGAACCTTCTGCACGGGGATTCGATTTCCCCCATCTCCACCGGATAAAAAAACAGGCTTAATAATTTATTCAGTCTGTTTTTTGGCGTTTTTTATATTCCATTCTTCGAAAGCTTGGCTTATTATTTTTTTTGTGAGACCTTCTTGGGTGCCAGTCTTTATATGAAGATCCATAGCAATCTGCCCTATTTCATCTAAGTCCTCCTGATCCAGCATATGCCCTGATTGCCAAAATAATTTCACAATATTCTGTATCGATCTCTCGGCTTCTGCCAGTTTGTGTCGGACTGACTCCCGCTGAGCTTCCAGTTGCTCTTCAGAGCTGGATGTGGGCTGACTATCTTTTTTAAAAAACTTTTCAATCATAAAAGAACTATATTTTATCCAGACACCTATGTCAATCCGCCCATATCCGAAATATATTGACTTTAACCCTTAAATAGGCTATTATCTCCTTAGTCAAAGGTGCATTTGGCATTCATATACATTGCGTGAAAGAATAAACAATCAAATACGAGCCAAAGAACTTCGGGTGTTGGATAGTACCAACCAGAATCTCGGCGTTTTAAGCATAAGAGATGCGCTCGAGCTTGCTCAATCCATAGGTTTGGATTTGATTGAAATATCTCCCAACGCGAATCCTCCGATCGGCAAGATCATGGATTTCGGTAAATATCAGTATGAAGCCAGTAAAAAGATGAAGAAGACCAAGGCCGGAGCTACTCGCACCGAAACCAAGTCAATTCAAATAAAGATCGGCACCGGCGATCATGATCTTGAACTTAAAGCGAAGACTGCCTCCAAATGGCTCAAGGAAGGACACCGTATCAAAGTTGAGCTATTCCTCGCGGGACGCGCCAAATATATGGATGAGAAGTTCTTGAGAGAAAGGCTGGACAGAGTGCTTCACCTCATCACCGAGGACTTCAAGATATCTGATTCTTACAAGCGCGGACCAAAAGGGCTAATTACAACGATCGAAAAGAAATAAGAAAAATAATTTTATGATGAAAACAAACAAATCATACACAAAGAGACTTAAACTTACCAAAAAAGGTAAGATTATTTCTCGCAAACCTGGCTTCAACCACTTCAACGCCAAGCAATCCCGTTCTACCCAGCTAGCTGGCAAGAAAAGGAATAATTTCGTTATCAAAAACAAGCCGAAGAGCCACCTGTTGCCTTTTTCGTAGCTTCAGCCAAAAGCTGATCCGCCTATGGCGGAAATTATAAATTTTAATCAACCAATATGACAAGAGTAAAAAAAGGAGTACATGCATTGAAGAGACGCCGAAGCGTCCTCAAACAAACTAAGGGGTTTCGACACGGTCGCAGCACCAAAGAACGTCAAGCCAAAGAAGCCATCCTGCACGCAGGTAGCTATGCTTTCGCTCACCGCAAAGACAAGAAATCTCATAATCGTAAACTCTGGAATATCAAGATAAACGCCGGAGCTAGAGAGAATGGTATGTCTTACTCCAAGCTGATTGGAGCGCTCAAGAAAAAGAAAATCGAACTCGATCGTAAGATACTCTCTGATTTCGCTCAGAATCACCCAAAAACTTTCGCCAAAGTTCTCGAAGCAATAAAGTGATAAAATTAAAAAGCACCCTAAGGGTGTTTTTTAATTTTAGAGAGCTGAAGCCTCGACCGCGGGTCCGATTTTGAATTCCGAGATCTAATCTTTCTTAACTAAAGCAATAACATCTTCAATCAACTTCTTCGGATCATTGCCGACAGCAATCTTCGCATTCGGACGCTGGCTTTTTGCTATTATGTCCTCGAGTTGCGCCCCCATCTCCCAAGGGCCCTTGAAAATGCCAATCGGCTTGCCATCTTCGAAAGCAATAGTAAATTCATGGATAGTGCCTATTCTGCCGCACCCACAAATAACAGCGTCCGAAGAGCGAGTAAGAAGCAGGTCGCGTCCCGGGTAGCCGAATCCGGTATAAATAATCAGATCCATATAGTCAATCGGCAATTTATAGACTTCCACATGTTCGCGTTCGGAAGAAGCTGGAGAAAGCCCGATAGAAATGCCCCCTTCTTCTTTTACTCCCATGGCTGCCCATAACGGAAAGCCAGTAGTCGCGCCAGTAACTAGGACTGCGCCCTGTCTGGCTATCTCTCGACCTAGCTCTTTGGCCTTGTCGAGCGCATCGAGGCCACAATGGCCAGTCTCTGCCGCTCCAGAAACGCAAATCTTGATCTGATTATGTCCATGCTTACTTGGGAAATTTATTTTAGACTCCATGTAATTTCAGTATAACAAAAAAAGAGTCCCCCTAGCAAGGTAGAATGACCCTATCTCCTTCTTCCGGCGCGGAAGCTTCTACGCCTAAGTTGTCACGAATTTTTTGCACTAGGAACAAAGAAGATTTGGGTTCACCCATCACTACAAATATCTTCTTTACATTTTCCTGTAGGTCTTGGACAAAATTAAGAAGACCGTCGGAATCCTTGTGTCCAGAATAGCCGGAGATGGTCACCACATGCGATCGCACGACTACATCTTCCCCACTGATCCGCACAGTCTTTAGACCTTCTTGAATCAAGCGCCCGGGTGTGCCGACGGACTGATACCCCAAAAGGAGCAGAGTGTTGTTCGGATCCGGCAAATAACGCTTCTCGTGGTGTACCACCCGCCCTCCAGAAGACATCCCCGAGCCAGCAATAATCACTTTGGGATTCGGCACTTCATTTATTTTTCGGGATTCATCGGAGTGTAGAGTGGAATGCAACCCCGGGAAATCAAATAAATGTTTATCAGATATCATCGCATGTTGGGCCTTTTCATTAAAGTATTCCCGATATTGCTTAAAAACTTCTGTAAGCCGTATAGCAAGCGGTGAATCCAAAAATATTGGCATTATTGGTATACGCTTCTCCTCTACCAGGGCATTGAGTTCAAATAAAAGCTCCTGAGAACGCTCTAGAGAAAAAGTGGGTATAATTAGCACGCCTTTTCTTTTATAATTATCCTCAATCGCCTCTTCTAGGAATTTACGACGGTCATCGCGTGATTCATGGTTACGGTCTCCGTATACACTTTCCATTATCAGGTAATCTACCTCGGTTATATATTCAGTGTCCGGCAATATCGGTGAAGGACTGTTGCCTAGATCTCCCGTAAACAGTATCTTCTTGCCGTTGTATACGAAAAGAATCATAGCTGATCCCAAAATATGCCCGGCATTCAAAAATGAAACTTCGAGGTTCGGAGTAATTTGTATCTTGTCGTGATAATCGAATCCTTCCCAGCTCGAAAGCGCAGTCGAAATATTCTCTTCAGAATATATCTCATCTAATTTAAAAGTCTTACTATGCGCGAGTATACCCGCGGTATCTTCGAGCATCGGCCCCGCCAGGGCCCGGGTGGGCTTGGTGGAATATATCTTTCCTTTGAATCCTTCCTCTATGAGTTTCGGCACGCGACCTAAGTGGTCCACATGAGCATGAGTGATGAAAAGCAAATCTATCTCCTCGCAATTATAAGCAAACAAATCCCAATTCACATCGTCGGCTACTTTGATCCCTTGCGTCAGCCCACAATCCACCAATATTTTCTTGCCATCAGCTTCCAAAAGAAAATTCGCACCCGTCACACTGCCTGTTCCTCCATAGAATGTTATCTTAGCTTCTTTTGGCATTGGTTCTATTGTACCTTATTTGAACTCTTAGGCATAACTCCGGATTTAAACAAATATAAAACTGCCAGAAGGCCACCACCAAGATCAAAAAATATGTCAGATAATGTATCTCTCGGATTAAACGACATTCGAGCCAGGAAATTATTGACATATAGTTCGAAAAATTCCCACAAAATTCCCACAAAAAGCACGAACAAGAAAATTTTTACAATTGAAACAAAAGAAGTGTCTTTCGGAGGAAAAAACCAGATAAAGAAAAGTCCCACCCATAACCCGCCCAAGAAATGCATCATCATATCAAACCAGGAGATAGAATAGTATAAAAAAAATTTAGTTGCGACCATATCCGTCACAAACATAAAAACCATCAAGAATATTATGAATTTTACTAACTTATTTCTATCCATATAGATATTGTAACCCTAAAAATAGATTTTAGGCAAGAAAAAATCCGCGAAGTAAATACAAGCGCGGAGTCCTTCTTAGGACTATCTCCAACATATTACCGTAGCTAAAATATAAGTGGGTTCCAGACGCTCCAGCCCAAGGGCTGATTCGATCAAGGATCCCATAAGATAGTGTTCTAGGTAATAATTGAAAATAACCCTATCTAAAGTATACCCCCATTCTGAATTATCGCAATCTGGACGAATTTCGATATGTGTTTCGGAATTATT
>JBBDZS010000021.1:0-11013 GCA_040900015.1 Minisyncoccota bacterium
TAGATTTTTATTAAAATAGGCCCAAATAAATACTAGATCATCTCCCGCAAAGTTCGTACGGGGTGCAGCTGTGCAGCGATGCCGAGTGCAGCGGCGATGACTAGTAGGTTTTTGATTATGTACTGGCCTTCCATGGTAGGCACTAGGAATCCGGACCAAGTTTCTCCAGTGAGTAGAAATAACGGCATAAATGTGGTGACCATATGGAGGAAGAGAAGCACTATCACTAGCCGTTCTTGCCCTTTGATGAGGAAGAGGATGCCTATCAGAGCTTCGAAGAGTCCGAATAGCACTAGGAATATATCGAAAGACATAAAAGGAATAGTTTGCATAAAAAGATTCTCCACCATCTCGCCTGCGGGTGATAGGCCCCAGACTTTGAGGAGCCCGAACCAGAAGAAGATGACGAATAGTGCTGTGCGCGCGAAGGGTATGGACACCCTTTGGCAAAAACCGATAAATTTCTTATCCATAAAAAACATTATATATCAGAATTGGGAAATGTCGCGGGGATAAAATAAGTTCACCGTCCAATCCACGGCGACTTTTAGTTTTTTCTTGAAGGAAATGAGCTTGGACAAGTACACCGTGCGCCAAAGCCACCAAGTGAAGCGCCCAGAGAGAGTGATGCCGAAGAGTTCACCCACTGCCATCCATTGCCCGAGCGAGAGCAAGTCACCACTGTGGTGATAGTGGAATGGTGCGGGTCGTTTACCCTCTACGAGTAGCCCGATGTTTCGGGCCACACCCCTGGCTTCCTTTTCGGCCACTTGGGCGAGCGCGGGGAGCATCGAACCTTTATGTTTGAAGGCTGCCACATCGCCTAAAGCGAAAACTCCTTTATGTCCCTTGAGTTCCAAAGTCTCATTTACAAGTATTCGCCCGTTTACATCTCTTTCCACCATTTTGCTAAATTTTAATTCTTTCGGCTTTATGCCTGCGGTCCAGATCACCGTCTCGGTCGGTATGATCTCGCCATTATTGAGGACAACATGCGAAGCTGCGACTTCTATTATTTCCGTATTGAGTCGCACATCTATCCCTTTTCTTCGGATTACGGCTAGGCTTTTCTCGCGGATTTTTTTGTTGAACTGGGGCATCAGCTCGGGGCCTTTTTGGATGAGAATGATGGCGATGTAGTCGATGATGTCTCTAGTGTAGTAATGTGAAAATGTATCGCGCAGGAATTCCACTAGTTCTGCTGCGAGCTCGACCCCTGTCGGCCCACCACCGGCGACTATGAAAGTGAGTTTTTTCTTGCGCTCCACTTTATCCATAAGGTGAGAGGCGCGTTCGAGTTGGACGATTAGGCGATTTTTTATTTTAATTGCACATTCGAGGCTCTTGAGTGGCATAGAATATTTCTCTGCGCCAGGTATGTCGTAAAAATTTGTTTCTCCGCCGGGAGCGAGGATTAGGTAATCATAAGGTAAGTGAAATTCGCCCACCGTGACGGTTTTTTTCTCTATATCAATATATTCTGCCTTGCCGAGGTAAAAACTCGACAAGCAACGGCCTAGGACCTTGTGGATGGATTCCACGATGTTCTCCGGATTTATGCCTCCAGTCGCCACCTCATGGAGGAGGGGAGTAAAGAGGAAGTAATTTTTCTCGCCCACGAGGGTGATCTCTACATTTACGCTATTTTTGTATAGTTTATCTAGATATTTGAGGCTATAAGTGCCCCCGAAGCCGTTGCCGACGATTATGATTCTTATGGGTTGGGACATCTATATATTTTAGCAATATTTGCATCACTAGTCATTTTATTTGACATATTTTAATTGTGATATACTTTGAACAATGGCGAAAAGGGGAACTAAGAAGCAAAAGGTAGTTATGGTTAGCGGGGGTTTCGATCCAATGCATATTGGACATGTTCGTATGTTTGAAGAAGCCAAGAAACTAGGTAGTAAGTTGGTGGTTTATATTAACAATGATCATTGGCTTCGAAAAAAGAAGGGTTATGTATTTATGCCGGATCATGAGCGCAAAGAAATTATTGAGGCCTTTTCTTGTGTGGATCAAGTAATTGTAAGTGATCATGAAGAAAATACGGAAGATATGAGTGTGTGTCGGGGGTTAATAAAAATAAAACCACACATTTTTGCTAATGGTGGGGACCGCGACGAAAAAGATTCCAATGATCCGAGTTCTTCTCTTTTTCGGGAGAGGTTGATACACAAAAAGCTCGGCATTGAAATGGTTTTCAATGTAGGTCATGGCGGCAAGGTGCGGTCCTCTTCGGAATTAGTTAAAAGAGTCAAAGAGCTGATATAAAAAGAGAAAATAAAATGATACCAGATAAAAAAGTTATAGTCTTTGATATAGATGGCACTCTGACTCCGAGCAAGTCTCCCATCACGCTCGAGATGGCGAAGCTAGTCCAAGAACTTATGAAGCAAAAGATGGTAGTAGCTATCAGTGGTGCAAGTATCAAGCAGTTTCAGACCCAATTTCTTCCATTGCTTTTGAATGACGAGTCCATTCTGCCTTTTATTCAAAATCTAAAATTATTACCGACGAGCGGAAGTCAGAGGTTTGAATATGATAAAGAGAAAAACGAATGGGTTATGACCGACAAAGAACCTCTGGGAGAAAATATTAAGACTACCGCCAAGAAATTACTCCAAGAAATAATTAATTCTGAAAAATATGAGATACCTCCCGATCCAGCAGGAGATTTAGTAGAAGATAGAGACACTCAAATTACCTTTTCCGGGCGTGGACAGCTAGCGTCCGTCGAAGAAAAAACCAAATGGGATCCCGACCGTAAAAAAAGAGAAAAAATCAAAACAGTCTTAGAGCCGGAGCTACCAGACGCCAGTATCCTCATCAATGCTTATTCCAGTATCGATATTCTGCCAAAAGGATTTAACAAAGCTGTGGGGCTTACCAGGTTTTTGACCAATCTTGGTCTAGATAAGTCCGATGCGCTATTTGTGGGCGACGGGCTTTTCCCGAGCGGTAATGATTATTCGTTATACGAAGCTGGTTTTGATACCATTGCCGTAAAAGGGCCAGAGGAAACAGCACAGGTTATTAAAAAATGGATTGGTTAAAAGGTTTTTTAGTTATATAATCAAAAGATGGAAGAATTTAAGCCATTTACAACAGAACGCCCATGGGGTAATTTCCGGCAATACACCCTCAATCAGCCTACGACGGTGAAAACTGTTCTGGTAAAAAAAGGAGAAGTTTTAAGTTTGCAATACCACAACGACAGACAAGAATTCTGGAGGGTTCTCGCGGGAGAGCCGGAGGTGACGATAGGGGATGGTGTTTTTAAGGCAAATGTCGGAGATGAATTTGAAATTCCAGCTCAAACGAAACACCGTATCAGCGCCCCAGAGCAAGATGTTGAAATTTTAGAAATTTCTTCCGGTAATTTCGACGAGAGCGACATTATCAGGCTAGAAGACAAATATGGCCGCAATTAAAAAAACTGGGCCCAAGAAGCCTGCGAAGAAAGTAGCAGGAGCTAAAAAAGCTTCTAAGACTTCTAAATCTGCTTCGAAAAAGCCTATACTCAAGCGGGCTCCCCACAATCCAATAATTTCCCCCAAAGAATATTTCTGGGAGTCCAAAGCCACTTTCAACCCTGCGGCCTTCGAAGCGAATGGCAAAATACATCTCATATATCGAGCGATAGGCAATGATGATTCTTCGGTATTGGGTTATGCTAGCAGCCTAGACGGACACAACATACAAGAGCGTTTGCCTTATTTTATTTATAGGAGATGCAATGATTTTGATAAAGCAGATATAGAAAATATTCCTTTTTTTTATGCTTCCGGAGGTGGCTGGAATGGCGGTTGCGAAGATCCCAGGCTTACTCTTTTGGATGGTAGGGTTTATTTGCTTTACACAGCTTTTGACGGTTGGGGGTCGGTGCGCATCGCTATGACTTCTATTAGCCTGGAGGATTTTATTGCCAAACGGTTCAATTGGAAGGAGCCCGTGCTCATCTCCCCACCAGGGCAAATTCATAAGAATTGGGTCCTCTTTCCAGAAAAGATAAAAGGCCCCGCCACGGCAGGGGCAAGTAAATACGCTATTCTTCACAGTGTGTCTCCGAAAATAATGATCGATTATTTCAAGTCCTTAGACGAGCTCGACGGTAAGAATTTTATTCATAGCGTGCATCGAGACAGTCCTCTTTGGAAAATGAGAGATAGGTTGATCCGGGGAGTAGGCCCTACACCAATTAAGACGAAATACGGCTGGCTGATTTTATATCACAAGATGGAGCCCCACGATACTCATAGGTACAAACTCTGGGCAATGATTTTGGACTCCGAAGATCCGACCAAAATTTTATACGATACCAAGGAGCCCATATTGGAGCCGGACCTATGGTACGAGAATGAAGGCTACAAAGAAGGGGTAATATATTCTTGTGGTGCTGTGGTCAAAGATGACGAGCTTTTTGTTTATTATGGTGGTGCAGACAAGGTCTCCTGTGTGGCCGTAGCCCGGCTGGACTTATTTTTAAAAGAAATTATTAAAAACAAAGTTTCAAAACTAAAAAAGAAAGAATAATTTATGTTTGTCGTAAAAAGATATCATCACAATCCCATCCTTGTCCCAGACAAAGACCTATATTGGGATGCTTTTGCATCTTTTAATATGAGCGTCATCAAGAAGGGCAGTTTTTTCTACGGCGTCTATCGGGCTATTTCGGCGAGCGACCATATGCGCACGCCGGACCGCATATCTACCATCGGTATCAGCAAGAGCAAAGACGGTATGCACTTCGAAGACCGAGCACCTTTTATAATTCCGGAAGAAGAATGGGAAAAATACGGTTGCGAGGATCCGCGTATTACATATTTCGAAGGTCAGTATTACACTTTTTATACTGCACTTTCCAAATATCCGTTTGAGGCGAGTGGCATCAAGGTGGCGGTGGCTATTTCTAAAGATCTGAAAAATATTACCGAGAGGCATTTGGTCACTCCGTTCAATGCCAAAGCTATGACTTTATTTCCCGAGCGGATAGGAGGCAAAATTACCGCCATTTTGTCTGTTTATACCGATATGCCTCCGGTCAAGACAGCTATTGTCCAAATGGATCGCATTGAACAATTGTGGGACGAGCTTTTTTGGAAGGAATGGGTCAAAGACATAGACGAGCATACTATCGATCTGAAGAGGTCTCCCTACGATCATATCGAAGTCGGCGCTACACCCGTCAAAACCAAGCTTGGTTATCTTTTTATTTATTCCCATATTCAAAATTATTTCCCAGGTAGCAACCTGAAGAGAGTTTTCGGTATCGAAGCAGTCCTACTCGATGGGAATAATCCACTCAAAATTATTGGCCAGACCAAGGGGCCGATTTTAGTACCCAAAGAGTCTTACGAGATTTTGGGTCATGTGCCGGATGTTATTTTCCCATCTGGGGCTGTCATCAACAAAGACGATCTTTTTATTTATTATGGGGCAGCGGATATGACCGCCTGCCTAGCTCATTTAAATTTGGAAGATTTGCTCTCGACTATTCACCCCAAGACTAGCTCCCGCTGGAGCTTCGAGCGAGCGCCCCAGAATCCGATAATTACTCCGAACAAAAACAATGCCTGGGAAGCCAAGGCCACCTTCAACCCTGCCGCCTTAAGAATAGGCAACAAGACGCATATTTTATATAGGACACTCTCGGAAGACAATACATCTTATATCGGCTATGCCTCAAGCAAGGACGGGGTAAATATCGACGAGAGGTCAGAAAAGCCTGTGTATTCCCCGAGAGAAGATTTTGAATCCAAGAAAATAGCGGGTGCTAATTCCGGCTGTGAAGACCCTAGGTTGACTAAAATTGGTAAAAATATTTATATGTGTTATACGGCTTTTGACGGTGTGGGGCCGCCTCGGGTGGCTATCACTTCTATCACCGAAACCGATTTTTTGAGCAAGAATTGGAATTGGGCAAAGCCGGTTTTGATAACTCCGGCTGGTTTTGACGACAAGGATACTTGTATTTTCCCGGAAAAAACCAAAGGCCACTATTTTATCTTACATAGAGTCGAGAATGAATTGTGCGGGGATTATTTGAAATCACTTAATTTCGAAAAAGATTCCATCCAGAAATGCATTAGAATTATGGGCCCTAGGGTCAATACTTGGGATAGTGCCAAGGTGGGAATTTGTGCTCCACCGCTTAGGACTCCGTCCGGCTGGTTATTGCTTTACCATGGAGTGTCCGATACTCACAATACCTACCGTGTGGGCGCAGTGCTCTTGGACCTGGATGATCCGGGAATAGTGTTGTCGAGGATAGCAGACCCGATATTTGAACCTGAAGAAGCGTATGAGAAAATCGGGGTAGTGAATAATGTCGTTTTTCCTTGTGGTATGGCGGTGAAAGATAAGACTTTATATATTTATTATGGCGGGGCGGATACTGTCGTCGGGGTGGCTACTATTAATTTGAATATTATTTTGAAAGCTTTAACTAGAAATTTGAAACCTCCTAAGAAAAAGGCGAAATAATCCTTAGTGCGAGCCTACTAGGCGTAGGGTTATGCTATTTGCATATTCCTCGACAAGGCATATACTGGTTTTGAATGGAGGCGTGGCATGAGCGAATATACCGAGCTTTACGGGTTCACCTCAGACCAGACGATCTCGTTCTTTGCAGGTCGTCTTCGAGAAGAAGTTTCGGACAAACAGAGCTCTGAAGCGGAGAGCTCTGAAGCGGAGATGGTGTATGTGGCGAGCATTCTGGCGCACTTCGCCCAGACATCGCGAAGCGACGCCACTTACATGTCCTCGCCGGGGAGCCTGTGCGATGTCTTCGACGCCTTCGTCTTCCGCGGGTCCGACGAGGTTCTGGTGCAAGATCCGGAAATCCTCGAGATCGCGGGCACGCATGTTCTGTTTCTGGCCGGATTCTTTCGCGACCAGATGCAGAAGAAGCACAACCTGGAGTGGTACGACTTCATCGGCGGTTCGTTCTTCGGCGGCGCTAGCGCGCGGCTCCAGAAGGAGAAGAGGGCGGCCTTGCTTCGCGGGGTCGCCGCCAACTTCAACTTCTGGGCGGTATCATGCCGCAACCTCAGCCGGACGCTCCGCGACGAGCGCTACCTGCTCCGGTTGGACTAGCTAAAAAGAAGAAGAGCCGGCGGCATGATGCCTCGGCTCCCATCGCAGGCCGGCGGTTCGCTCCCAAGCGACCCCGGCCTGTATCTACTTATGGGCAACGCGAGATATGATACAATGAAGCAATGGAAAAAACACCAAAATTAACACCCCAAAATAAAGCAGAAGGAATGCCGCTAGATAAAAAGTTTAAGGTTTTGCTTGGCCTCTTCGGTAGCGATAAAGCTCGAGAAAATTTTCTTGCTCTATGCAAGGAATACAATAGCGAAAGAGTGTCGCAGGTAGTATCGCAAGAAGACAGCGAGAATTATCGGCGCAAAAGGCCAGTGACATATTCTCCGCCCAAAAGGGCAGCTCTCCACAACAGTATTATGGAGACCATTTCTCGACTGGCCACACAAACAAAAAATTTGACCGGAGAACAAGAAGCGGCGCTTCGGGATTTCCATAGTCGTGAGCATGTCGCGGAAGCGATTCAAGCATATATTCTGGCTGAAAAGGGCATAACCGGTGGGGGAGAAATTGAGAGAAGAGATATGTCCGATGTCGCGTATTTCCACTCTTTAGGCAAGGAGCATTAAAATTAGACTCGACCTCATTTTTATGAAATTTTTCTCCAGTCATACTCAAGCCCGCTACTTTAGCGCGCTAAATTAATTTAGTTAAGTAAAGTAGTGGTAAAATTAAACTATGTCATCATTTACGGAAAAAGTTTATAAGGTAGTAAGGCAGATTCCCAAAGGTAAAGTTTTGACCTACGGGCAAGTGGCGAGAAGTGCGGGCAATCCGCGCGCTGTGCGCGCCGTAGGCTCCATAATGCGCAAAAATTACGACGAGGGTATTCCGTGCCACCGAGTGGTTAGGAGCGATGGCAAGGTCGGAGCCTACAACCGTGGTGGCCCTAGAGCCAAGCACGCCCTCCTCAAAAAAGAAGGCGCACTGTGAGGTGGCCCTTACTTGGTGGGTTCTGTAATTTGCTTGTAAGGGGCGGCAGAAAGGGGTAGAATTGGGGTAATAATATGAATGAAGGGTTTTCACAACCAAATACCGGAGCCCATAGAGAGGTCCCGAATTCCGATTTTATAGGAGTAATTAATTCTCTTGCTCTGTCCGCAGAAAAGAAGAAAAAGATAATACAGCGCGTGGAAAGACTGAAAGAATTGCATTGGTCAAATAATGCTATCGAGAATGAACTAGAAATACGCTTTCATATAAAAAAAGACGAGCGAAAAAACCCTCCCAAAAAACCTCTTTAGTTTTTTCAAGGGTTGAAAAGGCGAAAGGCTGGAATTAGCAAGGAACCCTTACTTAGCGCACTTCAAGAAAGCCAAGGGTTCTTCAACCCACGGATGCGACTGGTGCGTTGAATTCGCTACTTGGCGACCTGGTCGCCAAGTGCCCCAACTTTGGGGTTTCGCAAGGATTATCCTTATTACGATTAGCAAGAACCGTTCTTGCTAAAATGTTGCTAAAATGTGGGAAAATTAATTTGACGGAGGGGTAGGCTCTGTGACATAGTTTCTGGGAAGGCCGGGGCAGTCTGTTGTCGTACAATCGGAGGGTCCTATGTTGTCGTCGAGGTGGTTCTTCGGAAGAATCGAGCGGAAGGGTTTCGCTCAAGGGGCGATGGTAAAAGGGGTGCCGAGGCGCACCCACGACGGGGCACCCGTCAACATCGTCCAGATCGGCGGGCGCAGGGCGGTGAAGTGCGGACACATTCCGGATCAGGGCGTTCGCGCCAGGGTCCCGATGTGTCCGCACACGGACACTTGCCAGGGGGAGTGCGTGCTCTTGATGCACTAGCCCACCGCATCGTGCAAGTCTCGAGGGGGTTCGTGTGCTTCCCAGCGCGCGACCCCCTCGTTATATTTTTATATAAAAAAGAATTTGAGTTTTGGGGTGAAAAATGAGATAATATATAGATGAAAGGCTATGTGGCAAACATCGAAAAGCTCTCGATCGAAAATGATAATTTTCGAAAAGTTTTGTATACGAGCGAGCACAGCCAGCTTGTCTTAATGTCGCTTCTCCCCGGGGAGGAAATAGGCGAGGAGGTGCATGATGTCGACCAATTTTTGCGGGTAGATCAGGGCGAGGGTATGGCGGTCTTGGATGGCATTGGTTATGACATTAAAGACGGCACGGCCATTGTCGTCCCCGCCGGAGTGAAACACAACATTGTAAATTCAAGCTCCGGTGCTATGAAGCTCTACACGGTGTACACACCACCGCACCACCGAGACGGAGTGGTCCACAAGACCAAAGCCGAAGCGGAAGCCGACAATGAACATTTCGACGGCCAAATGACTGAATAAGTGAACTTGAATAAATATTAAACATTAAATTAAAGTTACGAAAGTTTCCTGTTAATACTTGCAACTTATACCTATATTAAGTTGTATTTTGGATCTCTCGACCCATATTTTTTACCTGCTTGCCAATTTCGCCATCTTATGTGATATAATGACGGCATTAGCAATTTAACCAATTAATCAATCTTATGGCAGATTTAAAAGCATTGTGTATGAAGTGCAGGACCGACAACAAGCCTACTATGCGAACCATGGTAAAGCCTGTAGTCACTAAGAACGATAAAGGACGCTACTCGGCCAAGGGGACTTGTGAGGTTTGTAGTGGTAATATGTTCAAATTTATGTCTGAAGCGGATGCAAAGCCGATGATGTAAATTTAGGATGAAATTGGCAAAAACCCCTGCTTGACAGGGGTTTTTGCTTGGTATATACTGACCCTTAGACGTCTAGTCCATGTGGATAGGGCGTTTTTGTTTCAGATGGTTTTCTTGTCTTTTGACAATTGAATACCCCGCCATTAAAGATCGGCGGGGAAAATTGAGAACCCCTCTGTTTCAAATCGGAGGGAAGCAAGTCTCATAATGTTTCTTAATAATAATCCCGACGTAAAAAGTCGGGACCCGACCCCAAAAGGGCGTCGGGTTTCTAGAGAGCAAAGACAAACTCTGACGAACGACAAAAATCAACTGAGTGTAAAAACTGAGTGCTGTTTTTTGTTTTGTTTCGTTCCCGCCTTTACGGCGGGTCGCCGATGAGGCGACTAATAACTTTTAGTTAGAGTTTGATCCTAGCTCAGGATGAACGCTGGCGGCGTGGATAAGGCATGCAAGTCGAACGGACTTTCTATATTCTGAGATGCGATTATATCAAGTCAAAGGTCGTAGAAAGTTAGTGGCGAACGAGGTAGTAATACATAGGTACTTCCCCCAAAGTCGTGAATAATTCGTCGAAAGACGGACTAATACACGATGGTCTCTAAGATTAATTTCTGTGAGTAAAGTTTTAACGCTTTGGGAAAGGCCTGTGCGGTATCAGCTAGTTGGTAGTGTAATAGACTACCAAGGCTATGACGCCTAGGGGAGCTGAGAGGCTGACCCCCACCGATGGTACTGAGACACGGACCATACACCTACGGGTGGCTGCAGTCGAGAATCTTCCACAATGGACGAAAGTCTGATGGAGCGACGCCGCGTGATTGATGAAGTCCCTATGGGACGTAAAGATCTTTTATGAGGGAAGAAGTTTATTGACGGTACCTCATGAATAAGAGGCTCCTAATCTCGTGCCAGCAGGAGCGGTAATACGAGAGCCTCGAGCGTTATCCGGAATTATTGGGCGTAAAGGGTGCGTAGGTTGTTCTGTTAGTCTTTTGTCAAAGCCCCGAGCTTAACTTGGGATATGCGGAAGAAACGGCAGAACTAGAAAGTGCGAGAGGTATACGGAACTCATGGTGTAGCGGTGAAATGCGTTGATATCATGGGGAACACCGAAAGCGAAAGCAGTATACTGGCGCATATTTGACACTGAAGCACGAAAGCGTGGGTCGCGAATGGGATTAGATACCCCAGTAGTCCACGCCCTAAACGATCTTCTCTCGCTA
>JBBDZS010000022.1:0-51809 GCA_040900015.1 Minisyncoccota bacterium
ATGGTGACTACACCTCTGATTTATCCAGGCTTGTCTTAGAGCTAAAAAAAGAAATAACCCAATGCAAAGAGTGCTTTCGTTTCTTTCTTCCCGAAAATACCGCAGGTAAAGAATGCGACATCTGCCAAAATACAGGTCGCGACCCCGGCCTACTTATGGTGGTAGAAAAGGACTCTGACCTGGAAAGTGTGGAAAAAAGCCATGTATATCACGGTAGGTATTTCGTACTAGGCGGACTAGTACCCATTGTGGAGAAAACAACCAAAAATAGAGTAAGGGTAGAGGAACTAAAAAAGAAGTTATCCGGCAACGGTAAAATCAAGGAAATCATCCTCGCCTTCTCGCTCTCGCCTCAAGGCGACCACACTGATTCCTATATACGAGAACAGATAAAAGAATCAACCGAAAAGTCTGATATAAAAATGTCCTCCCTCGGCCGAGGGCTATCTACCGGCACCGAACTGGAATATTCCGACAACGATACGCTCAAAAACGCACTTAAAAATCGACAATAAAAAAATCCGCAATTTTACGGATTTTTTTATTTATTTTATCGAAGTTATTTTTACCTTAAAAAAAGGCTGTCTGTGACCATTTCTGCGTAAATAACGAGACTTTTGCTTATATTTTAGGATTAGAATCTTGCGGGCTCGGCCGATTTCCACTATCTCGGCGTCCACCTTCGCGCCGTCGATATACGGGGTGCCAATAGTCGTATCCTTGCCGTTGTCCACCAGGAGCACCTTGTCGAAAGACACTTTATCCCCCTTTTTATACAGAGTGCCTTCTTTATCTTTCATTTTCTCGATAGAAACAAGGCTGTCCTTGGACACCTTGTATTGCTTCCCGCCTGTTTGTATTACTGCAAATTCCATAGGTCTTATAATATACGACATTTCCCAAAATTGCAAGTTGTGTTACAATGTTTTCATATGCAAACAAAAATCGTGGAAAGGTATTTCTTTTTCGGATTACTGCTCACTACTTTTATTTTTACCTTCCTGGTTTTCCGGCCTTTTTGGGTCGTCCTGGTTCTCGGGGCTTGCTTCTCTATTGTGCTCTATCCTGTCTATGAATGGCTCCGGAACAAGAAGTTCCCCAGCTGGCTCGCATCCATCCTGACCGTACTTTTGTTCACTATCCTTCTGTGCGGCCCCTTATTAGGGTTGGGTGTCCTTGTATTTAACCAAAGCGAAGATGTCTTTTACCTTGTTACTGACTCCCAAAGCCTTGATCCGTTCTTGGCATCCGTAGAGAGCGCGGTCAACAAGTTCCTCCCTGCCGGCATCGACCTGGATGTCAAGGAAAAGTCTGCAGAATTCATAGCCTATATTGCCAACAACATCGCCAACATCTTCACCACCACCCTATCTGCATTTTTCTCGTTTATACTAATGCTCCTTATTATTTTTTACTTCCTTAAGGATGGCACGAGATGGAAAAGATACATCATCGTTCTCTCCCCGCTCTCTGATCGCGATGACGAGAATATAATCAGACAACTCGTAAAATCAGTTAACGCTGTCATCAAAGGCACTCTCTTTATTTCTCTAGTTCAAGGTTTCCTGATGGGTATCGGACTCTGGATATTTAATGTACCCAATCCGGCGCTTTGGGGCACGGTGGCCTCCGTTTCTTCATTACTTCCGACTATTGGTACTGCATTAGTCTCTGTACCGGCTATTATGTTCCTATTTGCGACAGGTAGCACCGGCAGTGCTATCGGGCTCATAATTTGGGCAGCTCTCGTGGTAGGAATGGTAGACAATTTCTTACACCCTATGATTGTGGGCAGCACTATGAGGATACCCCCACTTCTTATTCTTTTTGCGGTGCTGGGAGGTATATCCTTCCTAGGCCCAATAGGCATCTTGATTGGTCCGCTATCTGTCAGTCTGCTTTATACCCTTATCGCCATCTACCGCAATGAATTCAACAAAAATGAAGAATCAGCTCTTACTGCATAATACTCTCACTAGAGAAAAAGAGGTTTTCGTCCCGATCAATAAAGACGAAGTCCTAATGTATAGCTGTGGACCCACAGTCTACAACTATCCGCACATCGGCAATTACAGGGCATATATTTTCGCTGATATCCTAAAGCGCACACTCGAATATCACGGTTACGCCGTTAAACACATAATGAACCTAACCGACGTCGACGACAAAACCATCCGTGAATCCAGAAAAATGAAGAAAAGTTTGAAAGAATTCACCGAATTCTACACTCGAGAATTTTTTGAAGATATCAAGACTCTAAACATTCTCCCTCCCAAAGAGTTTACCAAGGCAACCGATTATGTAAACGAAATGGTATCCATAATCGAAAAGCTTCTCTTTAAAGAACTCGCCTACAAAAGTGAAGACGGCTCAGTGTATTTTAGTATCAAAAAATTTAAAAATTATGGTTCCCTCGCCCACCTAAAACTTGACCAACAAAAAGAAAATGCCTCAGGACGAATAACGACTGATGAATACGATAAGGATAACATCCAAGACTTTGCTCTTTGGAAGGCTTGGGATGAAGAAGATGGCGATGTATTTTGGGATACGCCGCTCGGTAAGGGTCGGCCTGGTTGGCATATAGAATGCTCCGCGATGGCAATGTCAACGCTTGATGAAGAGATAGACATCCATACCGGTGGAGTAGACAACATTTTTCCCCACCACGAAAATGAAATTGCCCAATCTGAAGGAGCTACTGGAAAAAAATTCGTGCGCTATTGGCTACATAATGAGTGGGTGTTGGTGGACCAAAAAAAAATGGCCAAATCTTTCAACAATTTCTATACCTTACGAGATATACTGGAGAGAGACATTAACCCGATAGCCTATCGATTTTGGCTCCTTATGGCGAATTACCGCACGAGAGTCAATTTTCACTGGGAGGCATTGGAAGCCGCCGAAATTGCCTTAAAAAGACTTTATAGTCTCTACCTCGGCCTTGGCACTAAATTAGGAAAAGTACACGAAGAATATGTCCTTAAATTCAAGGAATACATTGGAGACGACCTCAATACCCCTCGAGCACTTTCCCTGTTATGGGATGTACTGAAGGACGAAAATATATCTGATGCTGACAAGAAAGCCACAGTATTAGATTTTGACAAAGTTCTTGGATTAGGATTTGAAAATCTAAAAGAAGAAGAAATTCCGAGAGAAGTATTAAAACTTGTTGAAGAAAGAAAGATAGCTAAAAAAGAAAAAGATTTTACTAAGTCTGACGAAATGAGAAAAGAAATCAACTCACTCGGTTATGAAGTGAAAGACACAATAGAAGGACAGAAAATATCCAAAATCTAATTTTCTACCATCTTATACATATGTTCATTATGGTAGAAAATTAATCCTCCCAAGGAGAATTCTTGTTTCCAAAATGTCCCCATTTGGCCGTGTCAGCGAATTTTACTTCCCTTAATTTAAGCGCTTCTCTTATACCCTTAGGGGTCAAATCATAGCCCTTGATTTTTATTTCTTTCCCATCTAAAACTGCCACCGCCATCACCGGCTCCGGCTTACCTATCGCGTAAGCAAGCTTTACGAACGCCTCCTTCGCTTTACCGCTTCGTACTATATCTACTGCTATCTTACGAGCGATATAGGCACCGCTCCGATCCACCTTGGTATAATCTTTACCGGAGAATGATCCGCCGCCGATCGGTATTTCTGGACCATAGTTATCGATAATCAATTTTCTGCCGGAAAGACCCGTGTCCGCATCGAAACCACCGAGAGTCCACTCACCTGCGGGGTTGATAAGATATTCCTCGGCTTGTATTATTTCTTTTACAAAAGGTAATAGCTCGCTGTTTTTAGAGTTTTGAAAACTCACCACGACTGTCTTCACTACATCTCCATCTAAAGTAACTTGTACTTTTCCATCATAGGGATAATTTTGGTAAACTTTTGCGCATAGACTTCGGGCAAGCTCGTACTCTAGCGGCATCAAATTAGTGGTAGCTGAAGTTGCGTAACCTTTCATTATTCCCTGATCTCCTGCCCCACCAGTGTCTACTCCGGAGGCAATACTCGGGCTTTGCCTAGAGAGATTAATTATTATTTTATATTCTTGACCAACTATCTCTTTTACGATAGATTCCAAATCCGGCTCGGCCTGACTAGTCACTTCACCATTTATGGTAATGAGCTTGTGTCCGCCCATCACCTCTACTGCTACTCTGCTTTCTTTATCGCCATCTAGGTAGGCATCTAAAATGCAGTCCGCGATGTAGTCGCATATCTTGTCCGGATGCCCAGGACTCACGAATTCAGCTGTCTTTATAGCCATAGCTTAAATCAGTCTAGCATAACTGGTTTGCATAAAAAAGTTAAAATGATATCCTTACCAATATGATTCAATCAATAATCAATGAGAAAAACCCAGAGAAAGCGGATGTGGTCTTGGTCGCCGCACCATACGAAAAAACCGCATCTTCACACAAAGGCACTGTAGCTGGGCCTAAAGCTGTGGTGAATTTCCTCAACACTCAGATTGAATTCTTTGACCGCAAGTTTAAAGTGGAAGTCTCCGAATTTGTAAAAACTGCACATCTATCCTTGCCAATTCAAAAATTATCACCAGTGAGAGCATATGAAAAAGTAAGGAATACAGCCGGGCATCTGGTCCAAAAAGGCAAATTTGTTTTTGTTCTGGGTGGCGAGCACTCAGTCTCAGTAGGCAACATCGCAGCCTTAAACCAAAAATACGATCCTAGTGAGGTGACCATACTCCAAATTGATGCGCATTGCGACCTTCGAGATAATGATGGCGACTACAGTAAAAATCCTACCAAGTTCGCGCACTCAGCAGTCATGCGAAGAGCGAGCGAGCTCGGGCATAGTATCGTCCAAGTAGGCATCCGCACATATTCGAAAGATGAGTACATTTATTTCAGCAATCCTAAACATAAAATAAAAGTCTTTGAGTGGGGTCTCGGAGGAAAACCGAAAATAGAAGAAATCTTGAAAAGTATTAAAACAAAAAATATCTATCTTTCTATCGATGTGGATGGTTTTGATCCTTCAGTAATGCCGGGCACAGGTACGCCAGTTCCGGGAGGGCTCAAATGGAATTATGGAGTTAAGCTGATCGAACAATTGATTGGAAAATTCAACCTAGTAGGCGCTGACATCGTAGAAGTCGCCCCTATGCGCGACACAGTCCTCACCGAATATGCCGCCGCCCAGCTGGCTTACACTATTATTGCTAACAAATTTCGCAACAAATTTAAGTAAATTTAAAAATTCTCTTACGATAGATTATCATTACCAAACCTAAATTTGCTAGTATTAAATAAATTCCGAATGAATAAATGGTAAAAGACCAGTCCTTGATGATAAGAATCCCCATTATTTGAACTACCGTCGTGGAAATATACAGCAAGCCAGATTCAGATTCAGGATGATGCCAAGATTTAATAAAAGTTGGAATAAAGGCCAAAGCATCGGCTAGTATTGCAAATAAAATAGATATCGCTAAATTTTACGTGACTACATATAACAACAATGCCACTATGGCCAAAATCCCGCATGTTGCATCAAATACGGTGATCTTCCAATAACTATTTTTATCCCATAGTGAAACTATAATTATTGTCAACGGCCCGAAACCAGCCAAAAAGACGGGTATAACTGATAGCCCTGCGCCTGCTTTCAACTGAAAAAATACGCCGATAAACGGAGCGAGCATCCAGATAAACCAAGACACTAGGTTAGGTCTAGTCTGCCCAAAAAGCATGTCTCTAAAATAGAAATAGTAGCCCACTGTATAAAATACAATTCCTAAATAGATAAAATATTCTGGAAGCATATTATATTCCCTCTTCTTTGAGCTTCTCTATTAGTTCACGAGATTTGCGAGAAATCTTGGTCGGTAGTTTGATGTTGAGCTTGATCAGGATGTCACCTCTTTTGCCTTTACCCGCCGGCACGCCTTTACCTTTTACTCGTAGTATCTCGCCAATTGTCACTCCTTCCGGAATACTGACCTCTATTTCCCCGTCGAGTGTTTCGATAAAATGCTTCGCACCGAGTAAGGCATCGGAAAGTTTTAGATTCAAGGTCATAGATAAATCATTGCCTTCACGCTTGAACACTGGATGCGCTGCCACATTAATCTTGATATAAAGGTCGCCGGTGGTGCCTTTGGATACCGCTTCGCCGTGTCCGGTCATCCGTATCATTTCGCCGTCTCGTATACCGGCTGGAATATTTAGAGTAATTTCTTCTTCTCTACGGAGCACTCCCTTGCCCTTGCATGTTTCGCATACTTCTTTCGGGACCTCTCCAGCCCCCAAGCAGGTTTCGCAGATTTTAGTATTGGCGATGGTGCCGAAAATAGTCCGCTTGGCTTCGTGAATCTTACCTTGTCCGTTGCACTTTTTGCATGTTTCCATTTTCGATCCCTCCTTTGCGCCCGAACCCTTACAAGAGAGACAACTAGAAGTTTTTGTGATAAGTATTTTTCTTTCTACACCGAACACTGCATCAGAAAATGAAATCTGAATTTCGGTGGAAATATCCCTACCTCTTCTTGCTTGAGCTCGGCCACCCCCCATACCTCCACTGAAAAAATCACTAAAAATATCGTTCAAATTTCCAAAATCGAAATCCACCGATCCGTTTCCAAAGCCTCCTGCGCCAGAGAAATCGAAACCGCCAAATCCCTGCGAAGCGCCGTAAGCCCCTCCGCCCATATTTTCGAATCCGGTGCCAAATTGATCGTACTTGGAGCGCTTGGAGTCATCGGAGAGCACTTGATATGCCTCGTTTACTTCTTTAAATTTAGCCTCGTCGCCCTCCTTTTTATCGGGGTGGTACTTGTGTGCCAACTTATAGAAAGCCTTCTTTATTTCGTCCTTTTTTGCGTCTTTATTGACGCCCAATATATCGTAATAGTCTTTTGCCATATGGATAGAATATCATAATTATCGGGTCTTTCGCAAGCCGACGGGCTGAGAATGAGCAAATTTTCAGCAGAAAATTATGCGACCCGATAATTATGATATTCTTGTAATTTTATATCATCGGCTCAGCTTCCACAGATGGTTTATCGCCGTCCTTCTTATGCCCCTTGCCTTCGATGATAGCCTTCTCTTCCGCACTTCGGATAATGGTGGATTCCTCTTCAGCGATCAGCTTGGCCGCATCACCTCTTGGTATAGAATACTTTCTACGGGAAGCCTCGATTATTTCCTTCCTGTATGAAGTGTGGGTTGGTGGTAGAACACGCAGGGTTTCCGCCGAAAACGGATCATAAGACTCCCCGTCTATCGTCATCTTTATGTAAATTTCTCCGACTGCGAGATTTATCATATCTTTCACATCGAAAAGCGGAGAAAATTCTGGCTTCATTTTGACCGCGTCTTCCCCACCCACTCGAAATGTGATAACTGAACCTACATTTCCGAGCACTGCCTGGTGCACCTTGGGTAATATCTGGCCGACATATTGATGAGCTATGGTAAGGTTGAGGCCGTATTTGCGCGCCTCAGATAAAATATTTTCAAATGTCTGAGTCACCACATTTTGAAACTCGTCGACATATAGATAGAAATCGACACGTTCTGACTCCGGTATGGCGGCACGCTCCATTCCGGCTTGCTTTATCTTAGTTAAGAACATCGAACCCAGAAAAGAGGAATTCTCTTCGCCTAGGCGACCCTTAGATAAATTGATGAAAATGATCTTGCGTTCGTTCATCAGCTTACTTATGTCGATTTTATTCTCTTTCTGTCCAAAAATATTGCGAAGGAGCGGATCAGACAAAAATTGACCTAGCTTATTCACCAGCGGAATGATAGCGTCGGTGTCGAACTTCTCCGACCAATCGGCAAATTCAATAGCGAAGAATCTTTTGACCATATCATCGGTGATGTATTCCACCACCTTCTGTCTATAATTTCGATCCGTAAGCATTGATATCATTCCACGCATTGTGGCGTGAGGATAATCCAAAAGTGCCAGACAAGTGAAACGGAAGACATGTTCGAGCCTAGGGGTCCAGTTGGCACCGAATTGTTTCTGAAAAACTTCGATCAGTCCCTGGGTGAGCTGGAATTTGAACATCGGGTCCACATTGGCAAGTGGATTGAAAGAAGCAGGAAAATCAATGTCGGCTGGATCAATAATGCACACATCTTCGATACGTTCTTTAGGAATATAGTCGAGCATGGCATCGATGACATCGCCGTGTGGGTCGATCAGACACAGACCGTGACTATATGTCACATCCTGGCGAAGCATAAGTTCTAGGAGCTTAGTCTTGCCTACGCCGGACTTACCGATGATATATAGGTGGCGCCTGCGGTCCACCCGCTTGATACCGAAAATGAATTTCTTTTCTTCGAGCGCAGCCACATAGTTCGTCCTGCCGATAAAAGACACCTCTTCGGGTTTGACCTTGCCGAAAACAGGCAGCTCAGGCGGTGGAGGTCCATGTTTGATTATTTGCACCCGGTTCAGCTTGGACATATATAGATTTATATTACCACAAATTCAGCTCTTTCTAATATACTTCCTGCTGATAGCACTTTTCGCAATAAACAATTTCCGGCCGGTCGGGTGCGTATCCGGTTTTGAATATTTCTGGACAAGGAGAATTATTATGATTGTGTTTCGTCGTGTTTTGATATGTACCTGTTACATCAGCAGTACCGGCACACATGCACGCTCGTTCGTATAAATGTACCTTAAGCCTATCGCTGATACGGCGCTCGTGCCGGCATTCACTGCACAATCTTGGAACCGGGAGATTTTCTTTTTTATAAAAAATTAGCTCGTTCTCAAGTACACGATAGGGATTTTTGCAATTATCGCATTCGATGACCTCTTTCAAAATTTGATCGTTTGCATCATTTATTGAACTCGGCAATTCATCGGCTTTTTTAGTAATCACATATTCCCCTCTTTCGATTTCTATCCAGCCATATTTCTTAGCTTCGGCTTCTTCTTTTGATATCGGAAAATGTTGGACAGCTAGAGTATTATTATAGCCAAATGGCGACAATTCCGCAGGAAAAAATTCTCCATATTTATATACTGTTCCCTTGGAATCGACATATGGCATTTCATCCATATTCTTTTTAATTTTAGCTGCAAGTTTCTCGTACTCTTCCTTAGTATACTGTCTGTTTAGAATACAATACTGTTTTTTCTTTAATCCGACGCACCCAAAACAATCCGAGGAACTAAAAAGATGCACGGAATATTCGCAACTTCGACAAGACGGCCAGCAGTTGCGAGAAAATTTATTATTGTATGAATTCTGCCCACATTCCATTGTTTCATAATTTAACTCTGTATATCCTCCCCAGTTTGTAGTATCGTAGTTATCTTTATTGCTTGGTACCTCGAGATACTGGCAATAACGCATGTTTTCACCCTCGCGGACTAAATAACTGTCATTTACTTTTTTACAGTCAGTGACATAAGAGCCGCTTGAATTTACATTCCTTAGACCTTGATTATATTTCACAGGTTGAGTGTTCCAAAACGCTCTTGTTTTCTTGCGTGCCTCCGCTAGGCCTGAACTTGTATCCAACTGCATTTTTTTGATCTCTTTTTCATAATCCTCTTTTGTGTACTGTTTATTAAAAATACAATAAGAAGACTTCCGCAGATTGGTACTACCGAAACAATCATTACATCCCACACATCCCCTACAAAACCATAAGTTCCTTGAGTCCATTGATCTCTGGGTAAAATAACATTGGTAGCATTTATCCAACCAGAATGAATCGTAACAACGCTCAGAATGCGATACGTGAGAATTATCTACACAGTCTTTACAGGAATTAACTCCGTTACCATACATGCAATCTTCAGAGTTGTTTGAATTGCATAAAAGATAAGAATTCTTGAGTCGTGAGGCATTAAATGAATACGGGCTATTGATCATACCAATAACATTAAAGTTATACATAGGTACTTTCATCTCGAGCTCATGCAATTGTTCCCAAAAGGATATAGAGAAATCTATTTCCATACCATAATCCATTGCATCCCAACTATCCCCGAGCCAAGTTTCTCGAGTAATTATATTCCTTCCACTTTCTTTGGGGTAAGTAGATAGAATTTCTTTGCTAGAAAAAGCATCTTTTACTTTGAAAAGCTTACGTTCGTTTCGGTAAACCATTCTTCTTTGTGCACGACAAAGCGGACAAAAAGTCGGTGGAGGTACTTTTATTTTTTCGTAGAAACTAAAATCCTCAGGATCTATAGTAAAGTCTCGCTTGCAGTTCTGGCAGTTTTTAACTTCTTGTTTCATTTCTATTCCAAAACTTTCCTGAGTACATCTTCCGGAACTTCTTTGGGCTTCTGTGGCACAGGTGTATCGGCTTGTTTGGGTGGGCGTGGTGGCGGAGTCGGCACAGGTGTTTGAAAAATGGGTGCGGGCGCTTTTTCCGGCTCAGGTGTTGATTCGACAATTTTCTCTTTGATTAATTCTTTGAGTCGATTCATATCGTCCGAACTCGCAGCGCGATCTTTTTGCGGATGAGATATTTCTTTGGTTTTATCCTTTAAGGCTTCGAGTGATATTGGTGCTGGCACCGGGGGTAGCTCAGGCTTGATCTCATGAGATGCCACTAAAGGTGTTGCAAGTGTTTTACTTATTATGTCCTTAAGGGCTGTATTTTCTCTCGGCGGGTGTGGTTTGTATGTCGGTTTTAATTGCTGTCTTGCCTGAGGCTTAGGTGATGGCTTTATCTGAGGTTTTGTTTGGTGCTTCACCTCGGCTTGCTGACCTTCCTTAGGTGGAAATTCTATACCAAGGTCGGCTAGTGGCTTGTAATATTTGGAATCATCATATCTGACTTCGTTCTCTGGACCCTTTTCGACTTTGACTTCGCCAGATTTTATTTTAGCAATGCATTCTTTGCAATACACTGGCCTGCCTGGCTCCGGCTTGAAGGGTACAGTACTCTCTCTTTTACAAAGCGAACAAATTGTCTCAAATTTCTCAAAACTACCTCCCCCCGCACCGCTACTTTGTCCACGATGTTCAGTATAATCTCCAGCAGATCCGAGTGACATTCCGCTCCAGCTATTTATTTCATTTTCGACCACTTCTTTGGACTTGCAATAAAGTTCGCGAGAGGAATTGATGACCTGTTCCTCGATTTCCTTGTTTCCAGATTGCACCATAGGCGGTAAAGTCTTCGCAGAGAATGGTCGTGAAGTCACCCCGTCTATCATCAGCTTCAGATAGATTTTGTAATTCGGCAAGTTCACAATATCTTGCGGAGTAAATTCTGGATCGAATTCTTTTTCTAAAAAATCCGCATCATCGGAGCCCACGCGAAAAACTATCATCGTACCGACATTGCCGAATACAGCATCGCGCACGGCCGAGCTTTTATCAGAAATCAACTGTGCAGTGTATTGGTGCGCCACGGTCAAATTCAGACGGTATTTACGGGCCTCGGAGAGTATGCCTGCGAAGGCGTCTGTTACGAAGTTTTGGAATTCGTCCACATATAGATAGAAATCCTTACGGCTATCCTCTGGAATTCGCACCCTCTCCATAGCGGCGAGCTGAATCTTGGTAATTATCATACCTCCTAGGAGTGAGGAGTTATCCTCACCGATACGCCCCTTGGAAACATTTACCAGGAATATTTTGCCCTGGTTCATAATATCAAAAATATTAATCGTGCTCTTAGACTGGCCGACGACATTGCGGATAATCGAAGTAGAAAGAAACTGACCGACTTTGTTTTGGATCGGAGCAATGGCCTCGTTTCTAAATTTGTCCTGCCAGGCCTCGTACTCGTGCACCCAAAATGCCTTGATGACCGGGTCCTTGAGATTTGAAATTATCTTCTGACGATAATCCTTGTCCACGAGCATCCTGGGAATACCGAGAAGTGTGGTGCCTGGGGTATCGAGAAGCGCCAGAATAGCATTGTTGAGAATATATTCCATTCGGGCAGACCAGGCGTTTGCCCATATCTTGGTGAAAATACCCATCAATCCCGAAGCGACGAGGTGCTTATATTGTGGGTCTACTAGCTCGAGCACATTAAAACCGATATGATAGTCGGTGTCCGCCGGGTTAAAATATACAACATCCTTTAGTCGGTGCGGTGGGATGGCCGAGAGCACTCCCTCGACGAGCTCTCCGTGTGGGTCCACTACGCAAACGCCTTCGCCGTTTAAAATATTCTGAATAACCATATTGAACATTAGCACGGATTTACCAGTGCCGGACTTTCCGAGTAGGTATACATGCTGACGGCGATCTTTGCGCTTGATTCCGAAGAGAGTATTCTTGTCGCGATATGTGGTAAGGCCCAGATATGTCAGGTCTTTATTTAATGGTATTTCCGGCGTGTCCATATGGAATAAGTATAACAGTAAATAAACAAACAAAAAAGCCCAAGGCGGTCGCCGAGAGGCTTTTTTGTTTGTTTAGCAAAATCTATTCCAGAGTGCTCTCTTCCGATGTGCCATCAGGAAGGCTTAAGTCTACATTGATATCAGACGCATCATCAGGGACGCCACCACGAGTAGCGAACCACCATACGCCAAAACCAACAAGAAGGACAAGTACAATAACAATCAACATTGTATTTGTACCTGAAGAATCATTGTGGGTAGGTTCCATATTATGTATTCAAAAAATTACTAATAATATCGGCCACGGCATTATTATACCATTTGCAAGAACGCGAGGGCAACCAACTTTTCCACTTATGGCTGAAACAGGTCTGCTGGAGAAATGCGCACGGAGGTTACAGTTGGAAACTGTTTGGCTGTAGCTTCAATCTGAAGAAGAAGAATGCCCACGCGACAAGACCCACCACCGGTCTTATTATTAGGATCGTTGAATGTAAGAGTCGCCACACCATTTGATATTGTGGCATTCTCGAGCGTTACTCCTTCAAGAGGAAATTCAGTTTCTATGCCTTCCGCTCTTTCTGCTTGCGTTAGCTCTCCTCTCAACAAAAGCTTGATTGATTCCGCAAGTGGTGTAGTAGTGTCTGGAAGCACACGGTCTACAGCTACCAACCCTTTACTACTGCAGAGTATCCCTCCTTGACCTTGATCCAAGTCTGGATTGTAATAATAAAGCTTAATAGGAATCGTAACTACATCTTCCTCTTCCTCTTCCTCTTCGTTTACATCTTCGATAACGGGATCATTTATGACCCGATTATCATCATCATTCCTCATCGCATAATATCCCAACCCGAACAAAATTATTAATATTAAAACAACCAATAATATTTTTTTCATACATATATTATACCATAGTTTTAGCCCTTCCGCACCTTAGTCATAGTGACCTCGTTTCCTTCTTTATTGTGAACAGCAGAATCAAAATAATTTTCCATTATCAATATGCCCCTTCCCTTTTCCTTGAATAAGCCTTCTTCACTTGTAGGGTCAGGAACTTCCTCTCTCTTAAAACCATTTCCTTCGTCTCGGATATGGATAACTACTTTATCTTTTGATATCTCGATTGTCACATACACATGCTTTGAGTTTCTTTTTTCTGGATGCTTCGATATTTCTATCCTAGCCATCTGACACAGATCTCCACCTTCAGGCTTAGTCAATCCTAAATTACCATGAGCAATGGCATTGATCAGGGCCTCACGAAACCCAAGCTGTATATCGTATATCTCTTCCTCGCTCCACCCAACCATCTGCAATCTTTCTTCTAGTGCCGTAGCCGCCGATTCAAGTAAATCTATATCCGTCGGCAAAGCCCATAGGTCCTCCTTGAATTCGAAATTCGGCTTGTTAGCGTCTAATCCTTCATACATAAATAGACTATATCTTAATTTACTAGCTTTGCAAACAATAAAGCCCCGACCGGGGCTTTATTTGAAGATTACTGTGTTTTTGGTTCCTCGCCTTCCGGGCCTTTAGGTTTTTCCTTGAATTCGGCATCCCGAGCAGGTCCTGAGCCTGTTGAAGGATTGACCTCGGCTGGCTGTTCTTCTGGAGTGCCAGCTGGTGGGGTTTCAGCTCCGAACTTGGCCATAGCCTCGCCAATCTTGGACATCTCAGCGGAGAGTTCTTCGGTCGCCTTCTTTATAGCATCCGTGTCAGTGCCGTCCTTTGCCCCTCGAAGTGCAGTGATCTTGGCATTCACACCCTCTTTGAGCGCAGCGTCGAGTTTGGCATCGTTGTCCTTGAGCGCCTTCTCGGCAGTATACAAGGTCATCTCGGCAGTGTTCTTCAGATCAGCAATGTCTTTCTTCTTCTTATCCTCTTCCGCATGAGCTTCGGCATCTGCTTGCATCTTTTTTATGTCTTCTTCCTTGAGGCCGGAGCTGGCTTCGATCCGTATGGACTGGGTCTTGCCGGAAGCCTTATCCTTGGCGGTGACATTTAAGATGCCGTTTGCGTCCACATCGAAAGTCACTTCGACCTGAGGCATGCCACGCGGTGCTGGAGGTACTCCGTCTAGTATAAACCTGCCGAGGGACTTATTATCGCTTGCCATAGGGCGCTCACCTTGGACGATGTGGATCTCCACGGAGGTCTGATTGTCGGCTGCGGTCGAAAACACCTGCGACTTCGAGGACGGAATAGTGGTATTCCTTTCCACAAGCTTGGTGGCTACTCCTCCGAGAGTCTCGATGCCGAGAGACAGCGGTATGACATCGAGCAAAAGCACGTCACGTACATCTCCCTGGAGCACTCCGGCTTGCACTGCAGCACCGAGAGCCACGACTTCATCAGGATTGATGGATAGGTTCGGAGTCTTGCCGAACACCTTCTTCACTTCTTCTACTATCTTCGGCATTCTAGTCTGACCTCCGACCATTATAATCTCATGCATATCCTCAATCTTAAATCCGGAAGCAGCCATTGCACGTTTAGTAATCTCAATCGAACGAGTAATATACTCATCAGCAATAGCTTCCAACTGGGCTCGCGTCATCTTGAGAAGAAGATGTTGAGGACCTTCGTCAGTAGAAGTGATAAACGGAATATTTATTTCTGTTTCGATCGCAGTCGAAAGTTCGATCTTGGCTTTTTCAGCTGCTTCGTCGAGGCGCTGTAGCGCCAATTTGTCTTTGCGCACATCCACGCCGGATGTTTTTTTGTATTCTTCGGCAATCCAACCAATGATCTTGTGGTCAATATCTCGACCTCCTAGATGACTGTCGCCATCGGTGGACTTAACTTCGATCACATCATCGCCAATTTCGAGCACGGACACATCGAATGTACCACCTCCGAAGTCATATACCACCACTTTTTCATTTTTCTTTTTATTAAATCCGTATGCGAGCGCAGCGGCCGTCGGCTCGTTGATAATTCTTTTTACATCGAGTCCCGCAATCAATCCTGCGTCCTTGGTGGCTTTTCTTTGTGCGTCATTAAAGTATGCAGGCACAGTGATGACGGCCTCGGTAACTTTTTCCCCGAGCTTCGCTTCCACATCAGCCTTTATCTTACCTAATATCATCGCGGATACTTCCTCTGGGCGCATCCATTTGTCGCCGATTTTTACTTCCACTCCACCAGTCGCGCCTTTTTGAATTTTGAATGATGCATTCTTAAGATCCTTCTGCACTTCCGGGTCATCGAAGTTGTGGCCCATAAAACGCTTAATACCGTACACAGTATTTTCCGGATTAGTTACTGCTTGTCTCTTTGCGAGCAAGCCCACCAACCTGTCTCCGTTTTTTGCAACCGAAACAATAGATGGAGTTGTTCGTGCTCCCTCTGCATTTTCTACTATTTTCGGAGTACCCCCTTCGATAATGGCTACTGCCGAATTTGTCGTACCCAAGTCTATTCCTATGATTTTTGACATAATATTATTTGATTAAACTTATAATTTTGTTGTTTATATTATTTTATACCAAAACCTAATCTTTAGCAAGTATTTCGTGACCACAAAATACTTGTCAAAAGATAATATATATTATAAAATGTACCTATGTCAAGTAAAGATAAGGAAAACAACCAGTATTCTCGAAAAATCCTTAGAATATTGGGCCAAAAGTCGGCCGTATCGCTTGAAGATATAACCGATAAGGTAAGCGTCCACAAAGGGAAAAAGGACCCTAAATACGCGATTACACGCTCTTTAAAAGGCCTTCGTGAGGCCGGATTAATAGAGTGCATTTCCTCCCCACACAACGAATACGCCCGCCTGACAAAGGAAGGTAAAAAGAAGGTCCACAGCCTAGAGCTAGAAAGCGATACCAGCTTGGTCAACACCTCCTGGGATGGACAATGGAGAATCATCCTGCTTGACCTGCCGGAGAGTCGCAAGGCCGAGCGCGAGAGCCTGCGCTACCTTCTAAAAAAGGCCGGTTTCGTGTGTCTGAAGAATTCTGCCTGGATCTCCCCTTTCCCCTTCGAGCACCTGTTCACAAATATCAAAAAAGACCTGGGTCTGACTACCGAAATGATGATCATAACCACATCAAATATCGACGAGGAAACTAAAAAAATCCTATTCGAAACTTTCGGGAAGTAGTTAATATACTTCTTTGTTGTAATGTTCGGCACAAACTACTTTTTTCGGCCCACCTTCGTTTTCCGGTAAATATGTAGTATCAATTTCTTTATCTCCGAAATAACACATTCTCTTTCTGAGAACCATTGGGTTTCTTAATTTTAATCTTTCATTATGCCGCTCGTCGGGATGAATAGATGGTAGTGGTAAATTAAATCTTCGATAGAAATTCAACTCTTGTTCAAGAATTTTAAAGGGTCTCCCCGTAATTTCACATTCTATAACTTCATTCATGATATTGTCCCCTACTTCTGTTATAGTCTCAGGTAAATCTTTCCCATTTATCGTGGTTTGATAAGAGCCTAAAGTATATTCACGCCAAGAAAAACCTTTATCTTTTACAGAATCCCGACTAAGAGGAAAATAATCTTGAGCTACAGTTTCGTTATATGAAAAAGGCGAAATCTCTGGTGGAAAAAACTCTCCAAAAGCATAAGATTTACCGTTTTTATCTATATATGGCATATTTTTCATCTGTTCTATGATCTGTGGCACTAGGTTTTCATACTCTTTTTTTGTATATTGCTTATTCAAAATACAATATTGTTTTTTATCTATACCTACACACCCAAAGCAATTATGAGAATTGGTTACCATATAACCATATAAAATTTCGTGAGAATACCATACAGTAGCTCCAAAAAATACCCTATTATCTTGAACTCCTACTCCGACACTTTCATAAGTTAATTCAGAATTATCACCACAGCCAGGCCCCACATCATACGAATCTCTTAAACCTTTTCCTCCCCAGTTAGCATATTTAGTATTTTCAATTACGTCTTTAACATCAAAAATCTGATAGCAATTCCTAGCATCTGACACATGATCTCCTACTACATTATCTGTATTAGTAAGTTTTAAATGTTTATGGATCGCACTTTGCCATAATTCTCGAAATTTCTTTTTAGCATTTACAATACCTGAGCGAGTATTTAGAGCAAGTTCATTTTTCTTTTTTAGATATTCTTCTCTGGAATATTGTATATTCTCTATACAATAACTTTTATTACGTAAATTGGTACTTAATATACAATCCGAGCAATTTCGACAATCATATAAAAAATATGAATCAAGACAATTTTCACTTTCTCTGGAGAAAAAAAGCTTACTGGAATCGTTACAATAAACATTTTCATAGCTAAATTCAGTATTAAAAGTAATATATGAGTCCAGAGTAAATTTACCCCCTGCCATTCGATTACAGAACATACAATCTTCGCTAGCCCAAGCCCCACTTACTAAATAACAATTTTTCTGTTCAACTGTGTAATTACAAAATCTTGCATTTACGGATTTAGAATCAAAAAGAGCAACATGAGGAATTCTTTCCAATAACTCCTTAAACTGCTGAAAAAAAGGCTTATTGAAGTCATAATCCATTCCGAAATCGCATGGATCCCATTTATCGCTCCACCAATATTCTCGATCGTATGTAGTAAATTTAGAATCCGGGTGATAAATAGAAATATGTTCACCGGTAGAACCAGGGGTACTATTTGGACGTCGAAACAAAGAATGTTCATTACGCCACAACAGACGACGAATGAGACGACACTCTGGACACCAAGTCGGCGACGGAACTTTTATTTTTTCGTAAAAAGAAAAATCTTCTTTTTCTATAACGAAATCCCCTTTGCAGTTTTGGCAAGCTTGCACTGAACCCTTCGGTAGTGAGCTCAGGGCCGAACTGCTTGTTGAATGTGTTCTTATTTCCATGTAATTCCTTAACTTATCATATATGATATACTAATACACTTCTTGCTGATAGCACTTTTCGCAGTACACTATTTCCGGTCTACTTGGAGAGTAAGAAGTCTCGAACTCCTCTTCACATTTATTATCACTATGAGTATGATTATTTTTATCACACATACAGGATCTATGCCAGAGTCGGAGCGGGTTTCGCTTACCTAGCCTTTGGAAATGCCGGCAGTTTGGGCACAACCGTGGAAGAGCCAGTTTCTTGCTTTTATAAAACTGTAGCTCGTCTGGTATAATTTTAAATGCCTCCGTGCATTGTTCGGCACACTCGCCTCTGTGTATACAACCGATAACCTTACCTAAAATGGACTCATCCGTCTCGTCAATGTGGTCCGGCAAGTCCTTTGCTTTAATATCAACTTTGTAGTCTCTTTTTTCTTTTTCTTTCCATTTGAATCCATACTCGATGGCCTTTTCCCCGGAAAGTGGATAATATTCTTCCGCAACAGTTTCATTGTATGCGAAGGGTGAAAGTTCTGCAGGAAAAAATTCGCCATACTTATACACCCTGCCCTTCTTGTCCACATAGGGCATCTTCTTCATATGAGTAATTATTTTAGGTAGGAGTTTGTCATATTCTGCCTTGGTATATTTCTTGTTTAAAATTGAATAGTCGTGATCTCTCACACCTACGCACCCAAAAAGAAATTTAGCACCGTAGCACATATAAGTATAGGTCGTATCCATACCACCGTGATTGAGAACTGAGAAAAGCTGTTTAGCGCCATTAAGACCTGTATCCACACCTTCATACATAAATTCTACTTTCGCCCCTGCGCCGTAGGCGTCATAACTGTCTCTTAAATTTAAGGCATGAGTAATAAATTTAGAATTCTCAACCTCGCCGTATATGTCGAACAACATTCGGCCGTTTTTGGAATTAAGTATATTGTCGCCGGTGACATTGACCGACTTATAGGTATAAGCAAAACGACGGAATTGTAGCTTGAGAAAATTTGCATACTCCTCTTTAAACCTGGTCAAATTTTCGTAGCTACCAAAGTCATACTCGGCAATCCTGCGTTCATATTCCTCCTTGGTATACTGAATATTAAAAATACGATAGCTCTTGTGTCTCAAGTTCACACACCCTAGACAATTGTGGATATTCAAACAAGAAGTAAGAAACATCGAATCTATGCACTCATCGCTATCATAACTAAAATGAGTTCGATACAAACTACCGCAAAGAACATCCTCGTAGCACTGCTCAGACTTCATAGTGTTGTAAAGATCGAAGGAATCCTTTACCCCTACCACCCCAGCCGCATAGGAAACATTCTCATTTGAAAACGAAGCATATGTGAGATAACAATTCTTGCAATCTAAATTATGGTTGCCATATTCGCTAAGCGGACAATTGGTGTTGCCTAGATTACATAAAGGCACTCGAGACATTAGCTCTTTAAACTGGTCGAAAAAAGGTCGAGAAAAATCATAATCCATGCCGTAATCAAAAGGGTCCCACTTATCACTCCACCAAATATCCCTATCGTAAACCGTAAGACCGGTCTCAGGGGAGAACATGGAAACAATGGGGGCCCCGGAAAAAGCGCATATGTTGTGATGGAGCGAACGTTCATTACGCCAAACCAATCTTCTCCTCGCCCGACACAAAGGACAAAAAGTCGGAGGTGGAACTTTTATTTTTTGGTAAAAGCCAAAATCTTCACTCTCAATCGTGAATTCATGTTTACAGTTTTGACAATTTTTTCTTTCTTGCTTCATATGTTTCATTCTAACATTCTAACGAACTTTAGAATGATATTTCCACGCGAGGTCAACTTATGACGTACTGATTTACTGTCGCTTCTCTTCATTAAGAGACCCGCAATGGCCATCTTGCCAATATGGGCCGAAATATTTTTCATATCTGATTTTAATCTATCTGATATCTCTTGCACTGATAATTCAGGCTCCTTGGAAAGCAAGGCTAAAATTTGCAACCTTCGATGATTGGCAACTCCTTTAATTATTCTTTCTAATTCTCTGTTAGATTTCTTCATATTTTTATTTTAACATTCTATAGAACGTTGGAATGTACTATTAAGCTATGTTTTGCTTGTAACAGTCCTCGCAGGCGATTTTCTGGTAGCCCCATTCCGGAGGATAGTAAGCGCTAATTTCTTTTTTACAGTAAAAGCATTTGTAAGGATAGCTTTTTACAACCGCAGTCTTACGTGCTTTCTTTATGATACGCAAATCAAAATGCTCTCTAGGAAGGGCAAAACCTTTTCTCTTATGGAATTCATATTCAGCTGGAGAAATGTTAAATCGAAAGTTACTCTCGGGGCAAATAAGAGCCTGGTTAGAAACACTCGAGTCCGTATCTTGAATACTGTCGGGTAAATCCAGGGAAGAGATTCCGTCGTGGGATGAAAGGTCTTCTTCTGACCAGTATCCTCCCTTTTTTACAACTTCATTCTTTGTCGTGTCCGGAAAGTAGATAATACCGTTAGAAAAATTATAGTCGCAGACACTCATAAAATATGGCATAAATAGTCCATACTCTCCCCTGCTTTTCATATCGGAAATAATCTTATCTTTAAGAGACTCGTAATCCTCTTTGCTGTATTGCTTGTTTAAAATGCAATATTTCTTTTTTTTGAGACCCACGCATCCGAAACAATACTCCACTTCCTCGCACAAATCTATGTATTCTGAGTATCTGCCGACAGAGTATATTGAGTTCTTTATCTGATATCCTCCGTTCACTGCACTGTTGCTACCAGATAACTCGGTATGCCAACTTACCGCCTGATCAATACTATCCTTTGAGAAAAGACCGCGTAGGCAGTTTCTACAATTCTGCGAGTCGTCCCAAGTAAAGCAGTTAGAGCATTTGTCGCAATTATTAAGATAGTTGCCGGTAGAGCCCGCAGACTTTAGATTGAAATTTTCCCTGTGAACAACTTCGTTTCTCAGAATATTTGCGAATTCTGCTCTTAGATTCTCCAAGGATTTATAGGAATCAAGCTTGAGCTTTTTTATCTCCACTTCATATTCTTCTTTCGTGTACTGCTTGTTTTTTATGCAGTATTGCTTGTTACGTAGGTTCCAGCTCATAAAGCAATTCTGGCAGTTACGGCAATCAAAAAGAAAAAAGGAGTCTATGCAATCCCGAGAGTTTTCTGAAAAGTTCAGATTAAAGGAACTATGGCAGGTCAGGCAATCATAACAGTTCTGTATATGAAAAGAAATTGCTACATCAAAAGAGTCCTTGGCGTCCAAAACCCTGTATCCATAATTTAAGTTATCGCATTTTGCAAGAGCTCTTGATAGATAGCAGTTTTTTGAGTCCCACACATCCTCACACCAATCACAGTTGACGTTGTTTTTCCCAGCCTGGTGTGGACGTGGGATTTTACCTTGAAGCTCCTTCAGTTGGTCAAAAAACGGCCTTTCTGAATCATATTCTTGACCAAAAGCCATTGGATCCCATGCATCGCTCCACCATTCGTGGGAGGTGTATATAGGGTATGTCTTTCTCTCCGGCAACACCGTAATCAGACTCTCACCTGACAGACTCGAAGCTCCTTTACGGAATTTACCGAAAATGGAAAAAGCAAGATATTGCTTCATTCTACAAAAGAAACACTGTTCTGGAATTTCTAAACCTACTTTCTGGTATAAGTCCAAATCACCTGAATTTATTTCAAATTGCTTCTCGCAGTTTACACAAATTTTATTCTCCGTCTTTGTATTCATACACGTTTACCCTTGCTGGGCGCATCACTCGCTCGCCCAGCTTGTAGCCCTTCTGGACCACTTCGGCCACCTTGTGGTCCATCTCCTTTTTGTCGGTCGGCACCATATCAATCGATTCATGAATGTTCGGATCGAAAGGTTCGCCCCCTTCCCCCACGCCCTTAACGCCGTATTCCTCGAATATAATGTTCATCTGGGAGTATATGTATTCCACACCTTTGCGCCACGAAGAATCCACTTTTTCCCAGGCATCCTTGTTGGCAAAGGCCATATTGAAACTATCAACTACAGAGAGAAATCTCGAGAGGATACGCTCGCGCACCGCCTCGGAAAAGACTGTCTTACGGTCATCCTCCTGCTTTTTATAATTAGCAAAATCCGCCCGCTCCTTCTGCCAGCCGTTTAGGTATTCCTCTTTTTCCTTCTTAGCCTGCTTTAGGTCTGCGCGAAGTTTCTTGATGGTCTTCTTCAAATCCTCCTCGCCGTCCTCGTTGAATTCGAATTCCAACACTTCCGCTTCCAGCTCAGCTTGGGTATCTTCCGTATTTTTCTTTTCTTCCTCTTCGCTTGACATATATGGTAATACTAGCATAAAAAAATCCCTCTTGGAAGAGGGTTTTTTTTATTTTAACGTTTAGACCACTGTGGGCTTTTTCTTGCTTTCTTGAGCCCGAATTTTCTTCGTTCTTTAGCTCTAGGATCTCGCTTAAGAAATCCTAGACTTTTTAGTTTTGGACGAGATTCGGAATCTGAGGCCACCAATGCTCTCGAGAGTCCATGACGCACAGCTTCTGCCTGTGAATGAGTGCCTCCTCCAGATACGCGCACTTCTATGTTCCACTTGCCCACTACGCCCTTGACGATAGGGTCCTGCACCAGCCTGCGCTCGCTTTCGGTCTGGAAATATTCCTTGGCATCCTTGCCGTTTACAACGAATGAAACTTTTTCAGCCGGGGTGATGCGCACTCGAGCAGTAGAAGTCTTCCTTCTGCCGACCGCCTCTATGTATCTTCCTTCTGTTTTTGCTGATTTTTTTTCCATATGACTAATCTTGTATTGTTAAATGTTTCATCATTTCCCGACGAAGCTTGTTGTCTGGTAGCATATTGTAAGTAGCCAGCTTGATGAGCTCTTTGTATCCCCGCTTCTCAGCGGTTTCTGTACCAGAGAGAACCCGCAGTCCGCCCGGAATTCCAGAATAGCGGGTGTGATATATTTCTGCCAATTTCTTGGTGGTGATGCGTAGCTTAGAGGCGTTGACTACATTTACTGGCATACCGCTGTATATATGGCGCTCGAAGGTCGGCTTGGTCTTACCCATAAGAGACATAGCCACCTCAGAAGCCACTCGCCCTAAAGTACGCCCTTGGGCATCTATGGTCTTGGTCTCTTCTTTGGTCTTATTTGGATTTTTTGCTGATTTTTTCATTGGCTGTTTCCTATACTAAATCATTTGACTGAATTACACAAATTCGATGATGGCCATCTTGGCTCCGTCGGATTTACGAGCGCCTAATTTCAAAATTCTTGTGTATCCTCCATTTTTACTTGTATATCTTGGCGCAATAATATCAAAAAGCTTCTTAGCTTCGCGACTTCGTCCAAAGAGCCTAGAAATCACTACTCTCCTCGTCGCTAAGTCATTCTTCTTGGCCTTGGTTACCAATTTCTCGATAAATGGGCGAAGCTCCTTGGCTTTCGGCTCGGTGGTCTTGATCTTCTCACGAACAATCAAATTAAGAGCAAGCGACTTCAAAAGCGCGTTTCTCTGGTTCTTCTCTCGGCCGAATTTTCTTTTGTTATTTGCGTGTCGCATAAAATTATTCTTTTAGGTTTAAACCGTACTTGCCCAATACTTTCTTAATTTCAGTAATACCCTTCTCGCCGATACCTTCTATCTCTAGTAGGTCCTCGCGCTTCTTGCGAGCTAGGCCTCCCAGTGTGCGAATATTGGCAGCAGACAGGGCATTTAGCGTCCTGGTGGATAGGTCAAGTGTGTCCGTACGGGTCTTGAGCACATCACTAAAGTCCTCGCTCTTCTTTTCCTCATCCTTATCCTCCGCCTTTAGTGATTTCTTTTCTTCTGGGGTTTCTACAACCTCAGGCTCCTTGAAGTCAATTATTGCTTTGAGTTGATTAATCATTATTTCGATTGATTGGGAAAGTGCTTCGCGCGGAGTAAGCGTGCCGTCAGTCTCAATCGAGATTCGAAGGCGGTTGTGGTTGGTGCGGTCGCCGACTCGCATATTTTCCACCTCGTAAGCAACTCGGCGAATAGGAGTGAATATAGCGTCGACTGCGATCGTGCCAATGTCCACTTTTTCTTTTTGGAAGTTCTCCTTTGAGATAAATCCGAGGCCTTTCTCTATGTGAAGCTCGATATTCAAATTTACCTTACCGGTAACTTCAGCAATATGCAGTTCTGGATTCAAAATTTCCACCTGACCACCTGTCTTTATATCAGAAGCGGTGATTTCCTTCGGTCCCTTGATTGATAGGGTCACTGTCTGAGGCTCATCTGAGAGCATCTTGAAGCGTATTTTCTTTAAGTTAAGAATTATCACGATGACATCTTCTTTGATGCCGTCCATTGTGGAAAATTCATGTGAAATGCCTTCTATTTTGATAGATGTCACACTAGCTCCCGGCAAAGAAGAAAGAATTATTCTTCGAAGACTATTGCCCAGGGTATGTCCATAGCCCGGATACAAGCCGTCTATTTCAAATACCCCTTTATTTCCTTCTTCTACCACAACTCGAGGCTTGGAAGGCATAATGATTTTATATTCAGGCATAATTTTTTATAAAAAAGTTACTTTTTCAGCCAGAGGCTGATCCGCCTATGGCGGAAAATTATTAATAATTAACGACTGTAAAACTCTAGCACGGCATTTAAATCCAGAAATGTTTCGGTATTTTTCGGCTTTTCGAGCACCTTGCCTTCGAGCTTCGACAGGTCGAAAGTAATCCAGGCTGGAGCATTATATTCCTTCAGTCTTTCGGTAAGATTGTCAAAAATCTTTTTTATCTTGGAACCTTCACGGATAGCGATAGCGTCGCCCGGCTTGAGCTCGTAGGATGGTATAGTCACTTTGTGTCCATTTACCATAAAATGTCCGTGAGAAACCATTTGTCTGGCCCCACGACGAGAAGGAGCGAGGCCCATACGGTAAACTGCGTTGTCTAAGCGGGATTCTAGTTGTTCAAAAAATTTATCCGCAGTACCCGCACCTTTGATATGAGTGGCTTTCTTCACATAGTTGGAAAGTTGACGCTCGGTGATGCCGTATGAAAATCGCACTTTTTGTTTTTCTATCAGCTGGGTGCCATATTCGGAAAGAGCTTTTGGGCGACGACCTCCGATCGCTCCAGCAGGACCAGTGGATGTGCTGAACTTGACTGTCTGACATTTGTCATACACCCCAGGACCCAGTCTTCTACAAATTTTAAATTTTGGTTTTGTTATCATAAATTATATAAAGTTATACTCGTCGAGGCTTTTTCGCCTTAGGGCCATTGTGCGGCACCGGTGTTGCATCTTTAATGGAAGTAATTTCTATGCCGTGGGCCATAAATGCTCTGATTGCAGGCTCTCGTCCGGATCCAACTCCCAACACCACCACATCTGCATCTTTTACTCCTAGTGCGGCTGCCTTGCTACCGATGATCTCGCCCACTTTACCTGAAGCAAACGGAGTTCCCTTCTTTGCGCCTCGGAATCCCAAACTCCCCGCGGAAGACCAGAATAGTGTGTTGCCAAGTTTGTCGGAAAAAAGTACTTTGGTGTTGTTGAATGTGGCTTCAATATGCAAAACACCGGAAGTGATTTTCTTTTTCGGTGTCTTGGGGGACGGGGCTGTTGCCTTGGTGTCCGTGGATTCTGTTGTGGTGTTTGTGGTGTCCATTTTAAATTATTTTATGTCTTTGTTTCTTTTCTCTTTCCGGAAGCCATTGTCTTTCTTACATTTCCTCTTATAGTCCTAGAGTTAGTCTTGGTTCTCTGTCCGCGGACTGGGAGTCTCTTGATGTGCCTGATACCGCGATAGCTCTTGATGTCTTTAAGGCGCTTGATATTTGAAGAAATTTCTCTTTTCAAATTTCCTTCGATAGTAATGCTTTCAATTACAGTTCTGATTTTATTTTCCTCAGCTTCAGAAAGGTCTTTTGCTTTCTTACCTCGGTCGATGCCGACTTGGTCGAGGACCTTGCGAGCTTTCGGAATGCCTATGCCATATAGCACGGTCAGGCCGATCTCTAGTCTTTTGTCGTTTGGTACTGTAATTCCTAGAATTCTCATAATTATTGCTTCTGCTTATGCTTAGGATTAACGCAAATCACACGCAAATGCCTAGCCCTTCGTACCAGCTTGCAATTGCTGCATATTTTCTTTACGGATGATTTGATTTTCATAAAAAATTTAACAAAACAACAAAAACAAGGAAAAACCCTTATTTTTTCTACTCTACGCCATATTTAAAACCTAAAATAGACTGTAAGCACTATCATACACCATTCTAAAAAAAACACAAGCGCCATCAGGCCAACTATAGCCTTTTGATGATTCTACCCTTGCCTCCGTATTGATCGAGCACTATTTCTACTGTGTCACCGATCAAAACTTTGATTCTATGAAGCCGCATCTTACCCGAGAGGTATGCGAGTAGTTCTTTTTCTTCTTCTTTGGATCCTTCCATTTTTACCCTAAACAATGTAGACGGCAGGGCTTCAGTGACGACGCCTCTACCTATTGCCAATTTTTCATTTTTTGAATCACTCATTTGTATAGTATAAATATATCAGAATTTTGTAAAAATGTCAAAAACAAATCTATCGTGCTTTTTTTATTATGGGTTATTTACAATTATTTCCAGACCTTCTGGATCCTCCGGTAAGGACATTCGCCAAAACGGACGCAGGCTCAAGTCCGCGGAATCAATATTCGAATAATTTGATAAGATGGAATTGAAACTACTCTTGGGTTGACCCAAAATACTGTCCATAAACTCTTCCTCGTTGACCTTCCAGATAAATTTTGCTTCACCGGATAAGCTAAAGTTTATATTCTTAACATTAGAAAAAGAAATATTTTCCTTATCCGTCAGAGCGAAATTAAGTTCGGCTATGTCTACAATATAAACATCGCTACCATCATGGTCTTTTATCGCTTTTCGAGCTATCTCTTTTGTAAGTTTTTCTTCGTTTAGCAATAGTCCGTATAGAGTGCCTTTGACAACAATTGGCACAGATCCCTCCTTGGCTCCGTCATAATCTACACTTTCTTCGGTGATATTAAGAATAGCCGCATCCTTAAAAAGAATGAATCCGGAAGGAGTTTGGTCAGATATTTTCTTGAAAAGCTTGGCCTTTAGGGTGTCTTTCAAACTAGCTGATGTAGAAGCCTTCAGTGCGGGCGTCACAAACGGAAGTTTACCGATGAGTCCACCGGCTATCGGCCCTTTACTCCTTGCGTAGAATTTTTCGTATTTAGGTGTACCTTTAAATCCGAATATCTTGAAATCTAGTGGCTCGCTGTTGTAGCTAGGGCCGGGTTCCGCTCCATAAATGTCTACTTCCACACTACCTGGAGAATTGTCGCTCTTTAATCCAGGTATTGTAATCTCTCGGGTCGTCTTATATATTTTGCCATTCGAACCCTCGAGTCTAGTATCAATAGACAGTCGCTGGGGAGTAGAACCAAAGTTGTTATATAATATTACCTTACCTTGAGCATTCTCTCTGACTTCTCTCTCCTCTTCTGCTGTCACATTAAGAGTTTCTTGTCCGGAAATTATTACAAGATCAAACGAAGCACCGGCAGTACTGGGGTCCTTTATTGCAGAAAAATTATTCTCAAGAGCCAGAACCTCTGTCTTGGGGTTAATGACGATCAGAGCTTTCGAAAACAAGAATGACAAGGCGAAAAGCAAAAACAGTACGGCAACGATCGCAATCATCCATAAGCCATATCGTCGTGGAGACTTAGGCTTTCTCGCTGACATCTCCGATCCTATTTTATCTCTTCTTTGTGGTTCAGTTTTGGACTGAGTGTTTTTTTGAACAATTCTCATCCTCTCTTCTCCTCGAAGGGTATTCACTCCTCTCGGCTCGCGCACCACATCAGCATCCCAAACTTTGGGCTGAAGCCTTTCTATTTTCTGGGCCTTTTTCTTGACCACATCCTGCATTATCTTTTTGGCCATAATTATATTTTATTCAAAAAACGATTAATGTAAATAGCGTCTAGAATCAAAAACGGGTCCCGAACGACGGACTCCTCATAAATGGCTGCTCCATGCAAGGACCGAGTGTTTAGAAAAATTATCTGAAACTTAGAATTTGTAAGTGTGTATTGGTTGAATTGTTCGTTTCGAATAATATCGGCGAAAAATTCCTCATATGGGGCATTAACGGCCAGAAATATGGCGGCAGGAACAGAGATGTCGTTAGAGAGATTGGCAAGCGTGCTCTGGAAATTTTTCAGCCATTCTACTTTTATATCCTTCAGTGCCACCTCTAACTTCTTCACAACTGTTTCTGCGGCGTGCCCTTCCTGATATAACGAAAACAGTGTGTGCGCTTCGTTTGGGCCGACACCGAGAGATTTGGACAAAGCACGAATCACAGCATTATGACCAATAGGATAGGAAACTGACTCTCGGAGGACATTTTTCTTTACCATAGTTATATCAGTGACTTCCCCACCGATATCCATCAAAAGAAAATTGTCCTGGTGCACATACATATCCCGTACTGCCACAAATGAAGTCATAACAAACGAAGTAAATTTTATTTCTCGGTGATGAAAATGTGTTTTGATAGATTTTTCAAATGCCTGAAGTACTCTCTCCTCACTCATAGATATAAAGATATCCATCTGGAGTTCTTTCACGCTCTGGGCTAATGGCTCAATAGTTTCATACCCATTTAGGGTGGTCTTGATATTTTTTAGTTCGATAGGGCGAAAGTGATGTTCTGTGTCAGAGTATTCTTTTATATATTCCTCCTCGAATAAGGCGACTTCTCGTGCAATAAGACTGTCCGCGAATTTACTGGTAAAAATAAAAGGTGTATTTTTTTCGAGCCGAACCACCCGAGTCTGTGAGACATACCAACTGGAAGACAATACGCAAAAAATTTTGGATGGAGCGCCTAGCCCCGCCTTGAGCGCTTTGTCGGCGACCACTTCGAGTGCCTGACTAGCCTCCAATAGCAAACGATCGAAGGTGACTTCGTCTGCGATAGACAAATGCTCCCTCACTGAAAAAATAATTTGAGGCACATTACCCACCGAAGAATAAAACAAAGCCGCACCTACCGAAGAAGAAGCGACATCTAGAGCCAGGATCAACTCATCTTTATTCTTATTGCCAGAAAAAATTCCCATTTGTTTTATTGTATCACAAAAGCACCGCTTTTATTCTTCGGACGCCAGAAGAAACTGCCTCTTCTTTCTGTATTTTGAACGCGCCCAGAGTGCTGGTGTTTTCTACATGGGGTCCACCACAAAACTCCTTAGATAAAGCATTACCAGCTTGGTCTTCAATAAAGTAAACAGAAACTATTTCTGGGTACTTCGCGCCAAACTCCATCTCCGCACCTATCTTCTCGGCCTCAGTAAGTGGCATCTCGCGACGAACAACTCTAAGGCTATTGGCAATCTTATCATTTACCCATTCCTCCACCTTTTTCTTTTCCTCCTCGCTGAGCTTGTGGTCGCACATAAAATCCAGGCGTAGTCTTTCTTCGGTGATGTTGCTACCCCGCTGTTTGATTTCGCTTCCCACGATAGCCTGCAATCCAGCAAGCAGTAAATGATGCGCAGTATGTAGTTTGATAGTCTTTTCATTGTGGTTAGCCAGTCCGCCCTTAAACATACCGGCGGATGCAGTCTGAGATAACTTTTGATGTTCGGATATCTTTTTATAAAAATCTTCTAGGTCTACATCTCGCCCACTTTCTTTTGCCAGTTCCAAAGTAAGCTCGATAGGAAAGCCGTAAGTAGTAGCGAGTATGAACGGATCTATACCTTTTTCAAATTCCTTCATCCCTGATCGCAAAGTGTTTAAAAAATTTTCTTCTTCTTTTTTGAAAATACCTTGAATGTCTACATTCTGTAATTGCTCATAAGTGCCGGAATATACATCAATAAAATAATTAATTATCTCTACCCCGACCAGTGAGTTTGGCATCAAACTTTTCATTTTAAAAACCGCTCTTCGTATCAACCTACGCAGTACATACCCCTGATCCTTATTACCCGGAATAACTCCGTCAGAAATTAAAAAAGCGGAGCTTCTCAGATGGTCAGCTATTATTCTAGCCGTTTTTTCATCGTAATTTACGGAATTCTTTTTTATTATCTCCATTACTGGTAGAAAAATATCCGTTTCATATATACTTTGCTTACCTTGGACAACCGTAGTCACTCGTTCGAGCCCAGCGCCTGTGTCCACATTTTTGTTTGGAAGCTCGCCAACCACCTTCCCTTCTTCTTGCTTATAGGCCATAAAAACATCGTTCCATATTTCGACAACCTTTTGCGCATCTTCAGCTGACTCAAACTGTTCCTGATTCATATCACCAAGCATTCCAGTGAGGTCGTAAAACATTTCTGTGGACGGTCCTGCGGGTGAATTTGAACCTGCGCTCCACCAGTTGGATTTGGAACTTTTAAAATATATCCGATGCTCGGGTATGCCGAGAGATTTCCATATCTTCACAGATTCTGCATCACGGGGTACTGCTTCGCTCCCACCGAACACAGTAATATATAGTCTGTTTGTCTCCAGCCCTAGACCTTCCTCTTTTGAGATCAAAAATTCGTAGCTCCATTTAATAGCGTCTTCTTTAAAATAATCCCCCAGAGACCAGTTGCCCATCATTTCGAAAAAAGTAAGGTGAGTATTATCCCCGACTTCTTCCAGGTCGACTGTACGGATACATTTCTGAATATTTACCAACCGTTTTCCGCTCGGATGCTTTTCTCCCAAGAGATACGGCATAAGGGGCTGCATTCCGGCTATGTTGAATAAGACCGATGGATCATTCTCCGGCACTAAGGAAGCAGAAGGGATAATCTTATGTCCCCGATCCTCGAAAAATTTTAAAAATCTTAATCTTATTTCTGCCGATGATAAATTCATATCCTTTTATTTTTGCGGGTCTAACTGGTCTGAAATTTTCCGGAGAGGTCGTTCGATCAAATTGACTATCAGGAACACGAAAAGCACGAGAGCTGTAGCTATAACAGCCAGGCTATAAAACCCGAAACCGGCTGCCATGCCGATACCCGCAGTAATCCAGAGTCCGCCAGCTGTAGTAAGCCCGCGAAGCTGGGAGCCTTGCAACATTATCGAGCCTGCACCAAGAAACCCGATACCTACGATAACCTGGGAAGCGATACGAGTCGGATCAAATCCGCCTATATCCATATACTTTATGGATATCATTTCTGAAATAATGACGAACACTGCTGCTCCGAGGGAGACAAGAGAATGAGTTTTCATTCCCGCATCTTTATGCACTAGTATTCTCTCGGCACCAATGGTCAAACCTAAAATTAAAGCTACGAATAATCTAATAATAATCTCGCTGTTTCCTACAAAGAAATCAATCATAAATTCATTATATAACTACGATAGGCAAAAGAAAAGCAGGCTATTTCACCACTCCCCCGCCCAAGCAAACATCCTTGTCGTATACTACCACCGACTGGCCAGAAGCAACCATAACCGACCTTTGAAAAATTACTTGCGCAAGGTTCGACTTTGCACAAATTATAGTACAAGGTAAGAAATCGCCATGATAACGCACTTGAGCTGTATATATTTTATCTGCTTTCGGTTGTAAAAAAATCCAGTTTGTATTTTCTATTCTAATGTTCGTTAGAACTTTAGAATGAGAATATGTTGAATTTTGGGATACTATTAGGATATTTTTCTTTAAATCCTTGGCTACTACATAATACGGTCCGTCGTTGGGGCTTTTCTTGGTTACGGTAAATCCATGCCTTTCGCCCAAGGTATGGAAAACTGCGCCCATGTGCCAGCCGATAATTTTGCCTTTCTCGTTGACTACCTTGCTTTTTTTTTCTTTTATATAGTGTTTCAAAAATTCTTTGAGATCTATCGCCCCCAAAAAACATATCCCTTGACTATCCTTTTTTTTCGCGACTGGCAATTTGAATTTTTTAGCAAGAGTACGAACTTCAGTCTTTTTCAAATGTCCGACTGGAAACAATATCTTACTTAGTTGTTCCTGTCTCAATGTCCAAAGAAAATAGCTTTGATCTTTTGAAACATCTTTGCCCTTTAAAAGTAAAGAATCGTAAGATTTCTGACCGCGGAAGGTTCCGCCCGCAGGGTGGAGGAAAGCGAAAGAAATTTTATGATTCTTTACTTTTGCATAGTGTCCAGTCGCTACAAAATCTGCACCCATCTTAAGAGACTTTTTTAAGAAAGCGCCGAATTTGACCTCCTTGTTGCACATCACATCCGGGTTTGGTGTCCGCCCGGCCTTGTATTCCGAGATCATATAATCCGCCACCTCCCTCTTGTAAACATCTTCTAGGTCAAAAATAAGGAAAGGAATATCCAGATGAGCGGCCACCCGCATCGCATCGCGGCGCTCTTCCTCCTCGTTGCACTCCAGAAAATCTGGATGCCAGGTGCGGATAAAAACCCCAACGACATCAAAGCCCTGGTTCTGCAGAAGCGCCGCGGCAACTCCGGAATCCACTCCGCCGGAAAGACCCACAAAGACTGTTTTATTTGCAGTTTTTTTCATAAGCAGAGCCACGGACGATTCTACAGACTCATTAGTTTTTTGTAAAGCTCATGGGTGGCCCGGGCGTCCGAGAGAGCGGTATGCGCTTTCTCGTTTACGATGCCGAAGCGCTCGCACATTTCGCGCAGAGAGAAACGCTCCACATCAACTTCCTTATGCAGTTTGGCCCAGGCAATCGATATGGTATCGAGCCTGTGGTAGTGCATCGGGTTCGGCAATTCCAGCTTATTGAAAGCATACTCTAAGAAACCGAAATCGAAGGCCACATTCTGCCCTACCATAATGCAGTCTTTTACTTTGCGGGTAAATATCTCCATCGCAGATGCAAGCGTAAGCGCCCCCTTCCACAAAACTGGATCATAGTGATTTACTTTCAGAGCGGTAGGGTCAGCGGTTGCAATGTTTTCCGGTTTTATTTTTAAATCAAATTCATCGAGAATATTAAGGTCGGGGTCGGTGATAACGCAACCAATCTCAATAATCTCATGGTGAATCAAGTTCAACCCTGTCGTCTCCAAGTCTATAAAAGCAAGATTATGTTTGCGCATTAATACAATTATAACATATGCCTGCGCTCTTATTTTAGATACCTGGCGATATTTCTTTTATGCTCTTCGAAATTCCTGGCGTAATATGTATTGCCATCCTTGCCGTGAATATAATATAGATATGGAGAAGTTTCGGGATGTATTGCTGCAATAATAGATTTAAGTCCAGGATTACCTAGAGGCCCGTCGGGCAAACCTTTACGCTCGTAGGTTTCTGGCGCAGCGTCAGCCTGGAGCGGCATACCAATCGAAAGTCTTTTCCATAAAATTCCTGATATTATTGCCCTATCTCCGTCGCCCTTGGCTTCTTTCTCCAGAAGGGCCGCCATATTTATTATGTCTTCCTCACTTTTCTTTACAGAAAGCATTTCGCTCCGAAGAGGAGCCACCTTTTTCTCGTAGTTGGCTTGCATAGTTTTGATAACCTTATCTTCAGTGTCGGTCGGGAAAAAGAAGTAAGTATCCGGAAACAGATAACCTTCTTCTCCTCTAGTAAGAGTAAGAAACTTTTCTTTGTTGAAATATGGAAGCTTGAGAGAAAGCGCCTCCGACATCTCGCCTAGGTTTTGCCCTTCAGGAATAGTCACCTTAAAAGCGAGCAGTCTGTGATCACCCTCGCTGAACCGTCTGGCCACTTCATAGACCGGCAATGTTTTAGAAAAGAAATAACTGGAAGCAATGACGCGTTTCTCACCTCCAAAAAGAATCACAAAAGCTTCGAAGCTTGTCCGAGAACGAATCACTCCTTGATTTTTAAGCTCGAGTGAGACTTGTCTTAATCCTGAACCGAACTCTATACTTACAATACTTCCTTCGGGGAAATTTCTCGGCGCACTTAGAAGAAAAAAATATAACAATATTAAGCCCGAAAATAGAATAACAGCATAAATGGCGCTACGAGACAATGTTCTCTTTTTGGGCGATATATCGCCCAAACCACTTTCAGTATTTGATAAGAATGGATCCTTGGTATCCATATTATATAGGTAGATTGGTTGGCGGCGATGCCTCCTTGGACTCTATACGCTCTAGGGTTGGAACTTTCAATATCTGACCTGGGAAGTGCCACAAGGTAGCCAGCTCCTCCACATTGAGTACAAAAGTTTGATGATGTTTGTAGGCAAGGAAAAATCGGGAGATCGGCCAGTGCATCCAAAGCGCGTGTTCAGAAAATAAGTGATGTCGGAGAGGCACATGATAAAAAGATCTTTCTTGATACTCATGGACGACCCTGGCGGTGAGTTTCGTTACTTTATGATCCGGCAAAGTGAAAGTGCCTCCGTAAGCATCGCCTTGTGATGAATTCATACGAACAAACTCATTACTGTTGGGCTTGGCGTACTGACGAAAAATCAGGCGGATGTTGCGACGAGTATTCATATTGAAAGACTCTCTTTTGGCCACATAGACCAACCTGATACCGGTTTCGAAACCCAGCTTGGTAACCTTCGTCGACATGCCATCCACCAGGTCATCCATATATTTCGGCACGCGGACTTCTCTTGACATCTCTCCGGGGTGACTGGGACGTTCGCTGTATTTGGTATATGGCTCTAGCATCTTTTTGATTTCCATATCGGCCTGTGTCACCCAATCATGCCAGGTAAACCATTTTCCGGGAGTTTTGTACGCTTTTTTGGAAGGAGTGATGACTATTTGTACCCATGCCTGTTCTCCTTTCTGCAGGGAACCAAAAAGTTCGATTATCGGCGAAATGGGGTCCACTTTGAATTCTTCTTTGGGGTCTTTGTCGAGCCCGAAATCTGTGTAAGTCTTGATCGGATATGCCTCCGGTTTAGCAAGTCCAAATTCACAACCCCATGCCCTCCAGGCACTATGATCGGAAATATGATCGACTGCCAGGGTGTAATCCTCCACGACCTTTACATGTGCTTGGGGGTACTGCGCGTACATTTGGGTTTCGATCAATGACCTTAGGCGGGATGGCGTGCGAAGATAAAAATGCACCTGTCCGTCGATTGACGCGATCTCAAGAGAAAACCAGAACCAAACAGCTCCCTGCCAGTATTCCTCCTTACCTCCTTTATTACTCCAGTGATAGAGTGCGTTGGTAAAAAAAAGCTCCATCGCCTTGGGAGACCGGAGTACTTCTCTAGGAGGTATGATCTCAAGCAGTATGAACTCTATGCCAGAAATAAAATCCTGACGGATATAATGAACCCATAGCTTGAAGGCCACCCATCCCAAAAAGATAGTTCCAAATAATGGCAATATGTATATAGCGGCCCGGTAGAGAAAAAATATCAGTTCTTCCAAAATCATACCTATATGATAATACAAACGGATATAAAAACCTAGACAGCTATATAAAGCCCGTTCTTGTTCTTTTTAAAGTATTTGGAGTTCACCAGATTGACCAAGACAGTATTCTTCTTGAAATATCTTTCTTTCATAACTCGATCCACTACATCTTCTTTGGATAAAGGGCCCTCTTTTTTCAGTATCTCTCTGATAACATCGCGGGCAATACCTTCCTTGTATCCCCATTCTGCCAAAGCATACATACCTCGGCCTACGAGAATAAATCTAGAATCCTTAATAAGTTCATTGTGGCAAGTAGCATAATGCGTCTTTCTGCCGAAGGTCTTGGAAATAGAGTCTGCCACTTCTTTGAAGTGCATTGGTGACCCATGTCTGCGCATGACTAGAAATGCGTAATCCTTAACTCCACGAGTACGAATATTTGGTGAGCTAGCCCTACCCCACTCCCCCAGCGGATTTTTAGAAATTGTCTTCGACATCGAGAGCCACCTGCGTGCTATTTCTTCGTTGCGATATCTCTCCGCAAGATCCTTGGTATGCTCTAGAAACATTTTTATCATTTCAGTTTCAGGAATCAAATCTTCATCCTTCAAGCCACCATAAAGCTTCTTTAGAGCGTCGTGGACCTTGAGCGCAACACCATCATCCACACTCCATCTTGGGTGAAAGTGATTATCTTCTCGATGTTTCTTGAAAGCATCTCCTAGGACCAATAGAAAATGGACATGGTTCTGTGTACTTTTATCCTTGGAAACATGCGGCAGTAACTCATGTTCAGCCACTACTGAGCCCAATGAATGTACTAACGATTTTAATTCTTCAAAAAAAGCCTGCTCTGCTTTATAGGTGCTCGATTTTTTTATCATAGTGAGTGCAGCGTCCTCTACTTGCCTGACTCTTTCACGGGTTATACCGTATTTCTTACCGATTTCCTCGAGAGTCTTCATATCGCCGTCAGCATGAAGTCCAAAACGATTCATAATTACATCTTTCGCACGCTCACCGAGACCGGAAGTTATCCTTTTGGTGACCTGTTTTGGTTTGAAAGATATTGTTGCCATAATTTTTTAAAAAAGATTTTTCGATACTCTCTAACTATACTGGAAATCCTGTCAAAGTCAAACTAATGACAGAGAATTACTTTCTATCTGTCCGAGTCGCCCGGATACGATCATTCTCGGTAAGGTATTTCTTGCGCAGACGCACTGATTTTGGGGTAACTTCCAGATATTCATCAGCGTTCATGACTTCAAGACCTCGTTCGATGCTCAGAGTAAACACTGGATTAAGCGTGATGGCCTCGTCTGTTCCAGAGGCGCGCATATTCGTGAGCTGCTTGCCTTTAGTGGGATTCACAGACATCTCTTCGCCTTTTAGCACATTACCGATAACCATACCCTCATAAACCTCTGCCCCATGCTCGATATATAGTATACCACGTTCCTGTAAATTTGCAAGAGAAAAGGCCACGGCCTTACCAGCAACCATTGATATCATTGAACCATATTCCCGCTTCTTTATCTCCCCTGCGTACTCCCGAAAACCGGTCACCCGAGAAGACATTATCCCTTCTCCTTTAGTATCTATAATAAATTCACCCCGATAGCCCAGGAGGCCGCGGGTAGGAATGTCGAACACAATGCGGGCAATGCCTTCCCTCTCGGCCATATCTTTCATTATTCCCCTTCTTTTGCCCATCTTCTCGATTACTGATCCTGAGGACTCGATAGGGACATCGATTACGAGTTCTTCATAAGGTTCGGTCTTCGCTCCATTCTCTTCTTTGATGATAACCTCTGGTTGAGAGACCTGCATCTCGAATCCTTCGCGACGCATGTTCTCAAGAAGTATCGCAATATGTAGCTCGCCTCTTCCATAAACTTTAAAAAAGCTCGGACCTGCCTGCGCGGGCAGGCCGGAGGTTACATTGGGCGAAAAATCTACCTTTAGCCCCACATTTATCTCCAATTCTTTTTCTAAACGCTCTTTGATCTGTCTTGATGTCACGAACTTACCTTCTTTACCCGCAAATGGTGAATCATTGACGAGAAAGTGAAGCGACAATGTCGGCTCATCAATAGCAATGTGTGGGAGAGGTTCTATACTCTCATCTTCACACAATGTTTCTCCTATATATATGTCTGGAATACCTGCGAGGAGCACAATATCACCCGCAGAAGCGCTTTCTACTTCTTGGCGAGCGATGCCTTTAAAAGAAAATAGTTTAGTGATTTTACCCGTACGGGTGCCGTGTACACCTTTGACAAAAAGATTTGAGCCGGCAGATATTTGACCAGAATATATCCGAGCAACAGCCATGCGCCCCAAGAAATTGTCATAACCAAGGTTGAAAACTTGTGCGGACATTTTTTTGTCCTCACCCACCGAGGCTACTGGCACTTTTTCTAGTATTAACTCCAGAAGCGGAGAGAGATCAGTAGAGGCGTCGCCGAGATTTTTCATAGCGAGGCCCTGACGGCCAATTGCATAAATTGTTTCAAAATTCGCTTGCTCTTCACTAGCACCCAGTTCAAAAAACAACTCCAGCACTTCCTCGTGTACTCGGTGAGGGTCCGCGGCTGGCTTATCTATTTTATTTATGACCACGATGGGTTTGAGGCCAAGCTCGAGCGATTTTTTGAGTACAAACCGAGTTTGGGGCATCGGGCCTTCTACGGCGTCTACCAACAAGAGTACGGAGTCTATGGCTCGAAGCACCCTTTCTACCTCACTGCCGAAGTCAGCGTGGCCTGGTGTGTCAACGATGTTTATCTTGGTGTCCTTATATATAATGGAAGTGTTTTTGGAATAAATGGTGATACCCCGCTCGCGTTCGAGTTCATTTGAATCCATCGACAAGCCTTCATCCTGTAGTCCGCCATTCTGACGCATCAAAGCATCGGTAAGTGTTGTCTTACCGTGATCCACATGCGCTATTATTGCTATATTCCTGATTTCCATAAATAAAAAAGCCCTCGGGCTTTTTTAAACAATAACACGAAAAAAAAGTTTAAGCAATTAATCTTTTACCATGACCGCCCAGTTGTTATTAATGTCAGAAAAATCATCTATCAGTTTAAAACCCAAACTCAAAGCCAGAGCGCTACTTGCACTATTTTCAGTATTAATTCCGGCCCATAACCTCACATTTGGAACATTTTTTATATAAATATCCATACAAAAAGCAACAAATTTTTTAGTCAGACCCTTGCCTCGGAAATTAGGGTAGCAGCGATATGAAATAGTGTGCCAATTTTCCTTGTTCATATCAGATTCATTCTCGCTCAATTCCGCATTTGAAAGATGTTTAAGTGATTTTCTGCCTATCGGCTTAGGACCAAACCAAACCAGTGCTGCTAGGGAATTTGAAGCAGTATGAACAAGTGCGAATGGGATTCTATTTTTTTTATACCAATCTTCATACTTTCCCACTCCGAAACGCTTAAAATCAGAAGTATTTTTCTGAAGCTCTTCATCAGTTTCATCCAGAGATAGTTCTTTTAATTGTAAAATTAATTTTTCGTCCAACCCCGCAAAGACAGAAAACTTCTCACCGTCTTTACTTAATGCCTCTCCGATGTAAGTGGAGCTGAATATCGGCAGAGGAAATAGAAAACTTTTTAATTTAGGATCTGGATTAATTTCCATAAATAAAATTTAAAAATGAAATTTTATGAATTCTTACGCCTATCAAACCATTCCTGCATCCGCACTCTGTCTTTGTGAGCATATTTCTCATAACCCTCCCTGTCGGTCGTTTCCGGAATGTAAGAGTTGAATACTTTTAATTGTAATCCTTTTTCAGGATCAAAATATTGCGCAACCGGCAAGACCCTAACTCCCAGTTTTGAAGCAATTACATAACCACCGGTTTTAAAAGGTTCAAGATCATATGGCCCTAATCCGCTATACTTCCCGCTGGTGCCCCCTTCAGGATAATTCACGATGGCAATATTCGGCTTTGGTTTTAAGGCATTTCTTGTTTGTTCCAACAAAGCTTCGGTTCGATTTGTGTTCTGTGGGTTTGGGGGAGGAACATGTATAAAACCCGAAGCCCTGTGAATTTTTCCAAAAACGCCCGGAAAATCATCGGAAACATAAGAAAGATTATCTCCGATTTTTTCTGCTACGGGACTTAGTCCTGCAAAATACATCGGTGACGGATACATAAAGTCATAACCAGGTATATCTACACTTAATTCTTTTTTGGGATTAATACCTGCAAGTTTATAGATGCCAAGATGATTGGTCATAAGCAACACTGGACTTTCCTTGGGTATCTCCTTTAAAAATTCAGAGCCCTCTACAACTTCCGCTCTTAACAAAGAGGAGATTTCTTTCAAAAAGTTCTGAGTATGCGTATGTATCCAAGGTGGGTTTCCTATCTTAGTGATAACTTCCTTCATGTAATTTATCTGTAGAGATTTTATTTTATCAATGGTTTGGCGGGCCCATTCTGTCTGAGATACTTGTTGCCTTATTTTATTGGTTATGGCAATTTCTTTTGGATCATCTTGCCTGGGTTTTTTCTGAACTACAGCCTTAAGATATTCCTCATTCTCATCCTTATTTTGATTCATTGGGCCTTCTGTCATAGATTTATTTTATTCCACAGTCACGCTCTTGGCAAGGTTGCGCGGTCTATCCACATCGAGCTTAAGAATGGTAGCCATATGATAAGCGAGTAATTGAAGCGGAATGGATATGACAAAAAGCGCAAGTAAGGGAGAAGTCTCCGGCACTTCGATAAAATAGTCCGCGAGCGACTTTACACTCTCATCTCCTTCGGTAATTATAGCAATAATAATTCCTTTACGGGCCTTTACCTCCATCATATTACTAATGACTTTCTCGTAATGAGGACTCTTGTTGGCAATAAACAACACTGGCATTTGGGCATCCACGAGGGCTATCGGTCCGTGCTTCATTTCCCCTGCCGGATAGCCCTCGGCGTGGATATAAGATATTTCTTTGAGCTTGAGCGCGCCTTCGAGCGCAAGCGGGTATCCGTAGCCCCGTCCCAGAAAAATAAAACTCTTTGCATCTTTAAGTTTCTTCACTATATCCAATACTTTATCGCTTAAAAGCAACGCTTGCTTGATTTTATCTGGAATACTACCTAGCTCGAATGTGATTTTTTTGATTTCTTCTTTGGAGAGAGTTTCTTTTTTTGAAGCAAGATGTAAGCAAATCAAAAGAAGTACGGTGATTTGCGCAGTAAAGGCTTTAGTAGAAGCCACCCCTATCTCCGGACCAGCATGAGTATACACTCCTGCATCGGTTTCCCTGGGAATCGAGGAACCAGCTACATTACAAATACCGAAGACCGTCGCGCCCTTTTCTTTTATCAGCTTCACCGCAGCTAAAGTATCCGCGGTTTCCCCCGATTGAGAAATAGCAATGACTAAATCGTCTTTATTAATTACAGGGTTACGGTATCTAAACTCGGAAGCATGCTCCACTACTGTAGGTATATGCGCCAAATCTTCAAAAAAATATTTTGCGGTTAGTCCCGCATGATAACTCGTGCCACAGGCGAGGATAACAATGCGACTAACAGAAGTAAGTTTGGCTTCACACCTCTCAATGCCACCTAACTTCACTATTCCATCAGAAAAATTAACCCTGCCACGCATGCTGTCTAAGACTGAGCTCGGCTGTTCAAATATTTCTTTCAACATAAAGCTCGAAAATCCTCCTTTTTCAAGGACATCAATCTCCATTTCCAGGCTCTCGACATATGGATTCTTATTTTCGTTTTTAATTGTCTTTATTGAAAGCTCGCCATGTCTAATAGTGGCTACTTCGAGATCGTTTAGATAAACAACCTGTTTGGTGTATTCCACTATCGGCGTCGCATCTGAGGCAACAAAATATTCTCCATCACCTACGCCAATGACAGCGGGCGAGCCGTTCTTAGCTATGACTATCGTATCCGGATCCTCCTTTGATAATACCGCAATCGCATACGCTCCCACCGCTTCATTCAAAGCCAGACGCACTGCCTCCTCAATCGGAAGATTCCCGTGCTTTTTGATGTCTTCGATCAGATTTACCAGAACTTCCGTATCAGTATCGCTCTTAAATTTATATCCTTTACCTTTTAGTAATTTTTTTAATGGAAGATAATTTTCGATAATGCCGTTATGCACAATCGAAATATTTCCGGAGTTTGAAAGATGGGGGTGAGAATTTATGTCGGATGGCTCGCCGTGAGTAGCCCAGCGAGTATGGGCGATGCCAGTAGTACTTCCAAGGATAGCTAGGTTTTGATTATGCACCAGCTTTACAAGCTCCTCTACTTTGCCCGTTTTCTTCAATACTAGGATTCCATCCGGCTCCACAAGCGCCACCCCCGCGGAATCATACCCTCTGTATTCGAGACGCTCTAAGCCCTTGATTAAAATAGGCAAAGCTTCTTTTTTCCCTATGTATCCTACTATTCCACACATTACCAAATGATACCAAAATATTTTTACTCAGGCTAATGTGAGCATTATTTTTTATCAAACTTGTATGCGGTGCGTCGGGAAGGATTCGAACCTTCGTAGCCCTAAGGCGACAGATTTACAGTCTGTTGTAATTGACCACTCTACCACCGACGCGTGCGTATAAAATACCACAAAATGATAGATTTTGCACGATATCAAAATATTAATAATTCCTAAGCTGTAGACCGCGGTCGTACCCTCATTCCACTTTTTATTTTGCCTCTCTCGTTTTGGATTACCAAATCTCCGCCTTTTAGAATTACTGAGACAGTGTCCCCCTTCTTAACATTGTTTCCGATAATATAAGCAGCTGCAGGATTTAAAATTTTGCTCTGGATAATTCGGTTTAATGGTCGCGCGCCGTAATGCGGATCGTAGCCTACGCTAGCTAGATGAGAAAGCGCTTCCTCGGATATCTTAAATTCAATCCCTTTGGCAAGAAGCCTATCCTTCACCACCTTAACGCGGATATTCACGATTTCTTTTATCGCTTCCGGCGAAAGAATATCGAAAACAACAATCTCATCTAGTCGATTGATAAACTCAGGGCGAAAATGATCCTTCAGTGATTCCAGTACTTTTTCCTTCATCCGACTATAATCCTGCAAGGCACCACTATTGGAGAAACCAATTGACTCCATCTTCTCAATGAATTGCGAGCCAATGTTCGAAGTCAAAATGATAATGGTATTCTTGAAGTTCACTATTCTGCCTTTACCGTCGGTCAGCCGGCCTTCGTCGATGACCTGAAGCAGCATATTAAACACTTCCGGATGCGCCTTTTCTATCTCATCGAAAAGTATGACAGCGTATGGTCGGTGACGCACCGACTCGGTCAGTTGGCCAGACTCGTCGTAGCCTACATAGCCCGGTGGCGAGCCGATCAATTTGGAAACAGAATGCCTCTCCATATATTCGGACATATCTACCCGGATAACTGCACGATCATCATTGAACATAAATTGTCCGAGAGCCTTAGTGAGTTCAGTCTTACCGACGCCAGTAGGGCCTAGAAATATAAACGAACCGATAGGTCGGTTGGGATCGGAAATACCCGCGCGAGACCTGCGAATGACATCCGCCACTCTCTTTATGGCCTCATCCTGCCCGACGACACGCTTCTTGAGATCGGCTTCCATCTTCTCCAGTTTCTCACGCTCTTCCTCGAGCATCTTGGTGAGCGGTATGCCTGTCCAGCGGGCCACAACCTCGGCGATATCTTCGGAAGTGATTTCTTCTTTGATGATTCTACGAGACTTCTGCAGTTTCTTTAGCCGAGCTAGTTTGACATCTAATTCTTTCTTGAGAGTAGGTATCTTGCCGTAGCGTATCTCCGCAGCCTTGGCCAAATCCGCGCGCATTTCCGCATTTTCGGCCTCAAGGCGCAGAGTCTCAAGTTCTTTTTTGATACCCCTAATCTCCACCACAGTGGATTTCTCGTTCTGCCATTTTAGTTCGAGCTCTTTAGTTTTTTCGGTGAGGTTACCTATCTCCTTATCTATTTCTTTGAGACGGTTCTTATCTTCCTTATTTTTTATTTTATCATCCCCGCCCAAAGAAACCTCTTTTTTAAGAGCAGCCTTCTCTATCTCCAGACGCATTATCTTAGCGTGCGCATCTTCAAGCACTTGTGGTTTATTTTCAAGCATTATTTTGAGCGACGACGAAGCTTCGTCTATCAAATCCACTGCCTTGTCGGGAAGAAAACGATTGGTGATGTATCTGGCGGATAGATTGACCGCAGCTAAAATCGCATCATCGGTAATGCGCACGCCGTGAAAAAGCTCATACTTCTCCTTGAGTCCGCGCAAAATAGCTATCGCATCATCAACTCCCGGCTCGTCCACATACACCGGCTGAAAACGCCGGGCAAGCGCCGGATCCTTCTCTATATGTTTCTGATATTCTCGCAAGGTGGTCGCTCCGATTGCCCGAAGTTCACCACGAGCTAATGCGGGCTTCAACATATTGGAAGCATCCATCGTGCCTTCTGCACCTCCGGCGCCCACAATAGTGTGTATCTCGTCGATAAAGAGAATTATCCTTCCGTCCGCGCGTTCTATTTCCTTCATAATACCTTTGAGTCTTTCTTCGAATTCCCCACGATACTTCGTGCCAGCAATGAGTGAACCCAAGTCGAGCGACACTAATTCCTTGTCCTTAAGTGACTCTGGTACATTGTTCTTCATTATTCTCTGTGCCAAGCCTTCCACCACAGCAGTCTTACCTGTGCCCGCTTCGCCAATTAAAATCGGATTATTTTTGGTCCTTCTCGAAAGTATCTGCATAATACGCATTATCTCCATATCCCGACCTATTACTGGGTCTAGCTTGTCCTCCTTGGCAAGTTTGGTCAGATTGCGTGTGTACTTGAGTAGTAACTTGAATTTCTTCGGTTCGGAAACATCAGTAATGTTCTGACTGCGAAGCTCCTCGAGAACCTTAAGCACTTGCTCTTTGTGTATTCGAAAACGAGCCAGCGTCTCTCGAGACTCCCCGGCTACTTCCAGAATTGCAATAAAAAGATGTTCGGTCGATACAAAATCGTCCTTCATTGCTTCTGAGAGCTTGGCGGACTGCTCAATTACCTGCGCTAGATCGGGGTTGAGATAAATCTGATATGAAGGCGACAGAGTGCTGTGGTTTTCTGGTAGCTCGATGAGCTCCAACACAGAGTCAGTCAGTAAAATCGTATCAATCTCCAACTTATCGAGTATCGAAGCAACCATACTTTCTTCTTGAAGGAGAAGTGCGGCAAGCAAATGTAAAGAAGAAACATGGTTGACACCGCGTTCGATAGCCAGCTCGTGGGCTTTTTTTATCGCATCCTTGGCTTTTGTTGTAAATTTGTTTAGTGGAGGCATATTTTAATTAATTTTCAATTTTCAATTTCTAATTTTCGAACATATTCCAACACTAATCTTACGGAGTGACAGGAGCCGGAGCTTCTTTTTCTTCTACAGGTGGTTTAGAAGGTATCTCGGTCTTTATAAGCTCAATAATAGTGAAATCTTTTTCGGGAATTAACTTGAGCACCTTTTGCTCCCCGAGCACGGATTTGACCACATATATCTCTCCATCTTTCGGCGCCGGAACCGGAGATGCTATGACCACCTTATTGTCTCCCAAGAAAAGCCCGGTGCCCAAAATCTTGTCCGTCTTTTCCCCCCGAGAAAACAAACTCACAGTTAGCGGCTTGATGGCCTTTAGTTCTTCTAGTAGCTTCTTGTCTTCCGTCGATAGGGATGCCTGGACGCTGGCTTGGCTACTCTCCGGTGCCATTTGCTGCACAGTTTCGCGGATCACTCTATTAATAGGTACGGTGATCGATGCGGGTGCCTGTTGCATCAATGTTACAGTGGTGATGCCAGTCGCAATAGAGGTCACAAAAGATAGCAGTATTGCTAGCAGTATCAGCTGGGATTTATTCAGGTCGTTCAGGTCCATAGGTCAATTATACTCTGTATTTTTAGTTTTGCAAAACCGAAATCGAAAACTCAATACCACTTTTTTAATTTGGTCAAAATTTGCTTGAGCGCATTTATGGTGATGTCGATATCCCCCTTGCTGGTGTCCCTACCGAAGGAAAATCTTATGGAGCCGTCGGTTTCTGCTAAGTCCCCCCGGAGCGCCTGAATCACATGCGAGGCCTTGCCGTCACCCGACTTGCAAGCGCTCTTAGAAGAAGCCTCAATACCACGAGCATTGAGCTCGAGCACTAGGAGGTCGCTCGGTATTTTCGGCACAGTAATACTGACATTGTTCGGCAATCTATTTCTTAAATCACCATTTACAATTATTCTGGTATTCTCAAGAATACCAGAATAGTTTAATTTACTAATGAAATAATCGCGGAGTTTTTCTAGGCGCGCCGATTCTTTTTCCTTTATATTTTGCGTAGCCAAAAGCGCCTCGGCAAACTTAGTTATGGATGGTAGATTTTCGGTTCCTGGTCGAAGCCCCGCCTCTTGATTTCCTCCGCCAAAAAGTGGTGCAAGTATGATATTAGCTTTCTTATACAGTGCCCCCGCTCTGCCGGAGCCTTCTATTTTGGCGCCCGATAAGGTAAGTAGGTCCACCCCTAACCTCTCTACATTAAGGTTGAGATAATTAACAGCCTGTACTGCGTCGGTGTGAAATAAAACCTTCGTTCCGTATCGCTTGTTGTGATGTCTGACACATTTAGCGATTTCTCTTATTGGTTGTATTGTGCCTATCTCATTGTTCGCATACATTACAGAGACAAGTAATGTATTTTTTTTGATTGCCTTTTTTATATTTTCCGAGTCCACAATACCACTGGATTCTACAGGCACGAAAGTTATTTCCGCAAGTTTTCTTTTTTCGAGCAGTTTGCATGTTTCCAGAACAGATGAATGCTCGATGTTTGTAGTCACGATATGGGGTAGAATATTTTTTTTCCATGCCCACACCGCCCCTGCGATTGCCAAGTTATTACCCTCAGTTCCCCCACTCGTAAATATCACTTCTTCCCTACGACAAACCAACACTTCCGCCACTTTCGTACGGGCTTCTTCGAGTATTATTTTCGCTTCTACCCCGCTTTTATGGATGGAGCCTGGATTTGCCGAGACGCCGGAAGCGTAATCCAGGTATATTTTGCTGGAGCTTTTATTGTGTTTATTGGGTTTTTTAATTGATTTAGGCACGAAAATAGTATATATTAATCAGGTATGAATATACAGCTCGATAATATTTTCCTCATGGGCTTTTTTGTTTTAGCCGGACTTATCATGTTGGTGGGCATTTTGTGGGCCTTCAACACGGAAAAGAGGCTAAAAAGATTTTTTCTGGGTAAAAAAGCGAAAGACCTGGAGGATACTATCCTCCACCTTGAAAACCAAATTGCTCGGTTGGAAAAATGGAGCAAGGATGCAGATGGCGAGCTCTCGACAATAAACAATAAGTTGAAAAAAAGCGTCCGAGGTATAGCGACGATGAGATTCAATCCTTTCACAGATCAAGGTAGCAATCAGAGTTTTGCCATTGGTATGCTCGATGAAGAGGGTGACGGTGTCGTACTCTCGAGTCTGTATTCTAGAGAAAGAATGAGTGTGTTCGCAAAGCCGGTCAAGGGCGGTAAGTCGGAGTACGATCTGACTCGCGAAGAAAAAGAAGTTTTAGTTAAAGCGAAGGTTTTATAAAATATGGAAAATAATAAATCAACAACCAGGCCTCCGGTAGTAGCGGTAGTGGGACATATCGACCACGGCAAATCCACTCTGCTAGACTACATCCGGAAGACCAACATAACAGAAAAAGAAGCGGGTGGTATCACTCAGCGTATTTCTGCCTATGAGGTGGAGCACAAAGACGAACATGGCGTTCTCAGGAAAGTTACTTTCCTCGATACGCCCGGGCATGAAGCCTTTTCCAAAATGCGTCATCGTGGATGTCTGATAGCGGATATTGCCATCCTTGTAGTCTCCGCAGAGGACGGAGTCAAGCCACAAACTATCGAAGCGCATAAGACGATAATGGAGAGCAATACCCCGTTCATTGTGGCCATCAACAAGATCGACCGACCGGGAGCAAATATAGAAAAAGTAAAGACAGAGCTCGCGGAAAATGAAATCTACCTCGAAAATTACGGCGGAAAGGTTCCCTTCGCCCTCATCTCGGCGCTCGAAGGCACAGGTGTAGACGAACTTATTTCACTCATATTAATTTTAGCGGAGATGGAAAACTTTCAAGGCGATCCAGAAGAGAGCGCCTCCGGCGTAGTACTCGAGGCCAATATGGATCCCCGACGTGGCATCGAGGCATCGCTCATCATCAAGAACGGCACGCTTATAAAAGGTATGACCGTCGTTGCAGAAGATAGCGTATGCTCCACCCGGATAATCCAAAATTTCCTCGGCAAGCCTATCGAACAAGCTACATTTTCCTCTCCCATTCGGCTGATCGGATGGAATAAAATTCCGCGAGTAGGCTCAGAATGGAAATCCTTCAATAAAAAAAGTGAAGCTGAAGAATACACGAAAAATTGGCTGTCAGGCAAAATCAGAGGTAGGAGTGGCGAAGAGTCTATGGAGACGGGTAAGAAGATAATTCCGATAGTACTCCGAGCTGATGTGTCTGGTATGATCGAGGCACTAGAGAAAGAAATAAGTAAGATCAAAAGCGAAGGCGCAGAGTTTCGCATAGTGGCCAAAGGAGCTGGGGTGATTTCCGAGAGCGATATCAAATCTCTCGCCACGAACGAAAACGCAATAGTTATTGGCTTTAATGTGAAAGCTGACGGCAGCGCCACCCAGCTCGCAGAAAAACGCGGTATCACCATAGCTTATTTTGATATCATATATAAAATGACGGAGTGGTTGGAAAGTGAGATGGAAGCCCGTCGGCCAAAAATTGAGACCCAAGAGACTGCCGGCAAGGCCAAGATCATCAAGGCCTTTAGTCGCACCAAGGAGCGCCAAATAGTCGGGGGTAAAGTTTATGAAGGCATTATTTTGCTCGACTCGACTGTAAAAATAATCCGTAGAGATTTTGAGATCGGCCGGGGAAGAATTGTAAATCTAGAAAAAGGCAAAGTGAAAACAAAAGAAGTCTCCGAAGGTACGGAGTTCGGTATGATGATAGAATCAAAAATCGAAATAGTCTCCGGAGACATACTTGAATCCTTTAATGTAGTACAGAAATAATGTCTGACCGAACCGAAAAAGTAGCCAGCCTCATCAAAGAGCTCGGGGCTCAGTTTTTGGGAAAGGAAAATAATAAAACCTCGCTCATCACCGTCACTTTGGCGACCGTGTCCCCCGACTTGAAGCGTGCTACCATCTACATTACAGTCCTGCCGGACGACAAGGAACGCACCGCGCTCGAATTTGCCAAGCGCAAGAGGCCAGAGCTACGGGAGTACCTGAAGAAGAATATGATGACCAAGATGATTCCCTTCATAGACATAGCCATAGATAAAGGCGAAAAAAATCGCCAGAAAATTGACGAACTACTGAGAGGAAATTAATAACCGGAGGCCTGGGGCGGAATTGAACCGCCGTATATTCCTTTTGCAGAGGAACGCCTTACCACTTGGCTACCAGGCCGTATGAAACTTTGTGGGCAAGGAGGGACTCGAACCCTCAAGCCTTGCGGCATTAGTTCCTAAGACTAACGCGTATACCAATTCCGCCACTTGCCCGTTTGCTATTACTCTATCATGCTTGTGGTCAGGAATATTTTACTCGCCGTCGCTCGTAAAATTTCACGACCCTGCCTCAGTAGTTTTTTCTAGTGAAAAAACATACTTCCGGCTCGCTCTAGCCATAAAAAATTAAAGCAGTTTAATTTTTTATGGCCTAGTGCGCCCTGAAGGGATCGAACCTTCGACCTTATCCTTAAGAGGGATCTGCTCTACCAGCTGAGCTAAGGGCGCATATTTGTTCTGAAAATTCCCGGGTGCCCGAGGTGGGGGTCGAACCCACATCCCTTGCGAGACACGATTTTAAGTCGTGCGCGTATACCAATTCCGCCACTCGGGCATTACATAAGTAACAAAGTAGATTATATGTATAAAATTCAAAAATAACAAGCTTTTAGAGCCGAATTTTAGGTACTTGACATTTATGTCTGTATATGATATACTACTAGTATGAGTAAAATTAATAATACAAAAAGAATATATAGTATGGCTTTCAGCTTGGGAATATTGACTCTTTTGGTGCTTTCTTTCGCTTTGCCTATGGAGGCCCGTGGCGAAACTGCAGGCTATGTGAACCCTTATAATAGCAATCCCCCTCAAGGTCCTGTGGTAATCTACGAACAGCCGATCATACGGGTCAAGCAATCTACTCAGACTTACAGCAACAATCCAAAGTATGCGAATGAACAGACTTCTACTCGGACTAATACAACCGAAAACGAAGTTACTCCGGTGGAAGACAAGTATGGCTCCCTGGCAGCCAATGCAGTGTATGGTGGTAGCTCCTTTGCCCCTTCTGGTCTGGTGCAGTGGATAATGCTTGCGATACTAGTACTCGTGATTGTGATTCTCGCCCGCAAGATATTCGGCGCAGCTGACAGATATCATCAGTCACCGCTCAAGCACGCCTAAATTGCCCCAACATATGTGAAGAAAAAGTCAGCCCTAGGGGTTGACTTTTTTGGTTTTATATGATACAATGTCAACAGCTTCGTTCGTTGACATTGAAAGTTTTTTTAGCCCGCGCCTGCGGGCGCTTCACAAAGCGCCTGTGGCGCGAGGAGAGAGCATGGCAACTTGGAGAGAAAACTTGCGAAAGTTGACTGGGGAACACAACCACAACGGCGAGGACGATATCCAGATTCCTGAAACGATTCCGCCGTCGGCGTTCGAATTCGGGTTCTGGAACGGGATGATGGTCGCCGCCATCTTCCTGGTCTGGACACTCTTGCTCTTGCCATTTACGTGGTGGAGTCCAGCGCTAGCACTCATCCTCATTCCCGGGACTTTGGGAATGATGATCCAGTCTATCGCTGTAAACATCCCTGACTGGTACGGAGCGCTGGTGTTCAACCAGTTCTCCCGGCGCCGGCGAGTCATCTTTCAAGGTTTTCATTGGAAGCTCTGGTGCGAGAAACTGGAGCATCCCTTGCATTCTTTGAAGCGTGAAGTAACTGCGACAATCGAAGCGGTCTTCACGACCAACGATCCGGCAGAAAAGATGAGGGTCAAGATTCTGGTTCACGCCAGGCTTGACACGCGTCCAAGATCAAAAGAGGATGACGCGCTGAACTTTATACGTTTCGTGTCGATCGACAGCGACTCGCTCGAACACATCCTTCACTCGGAAGTGAAGAAGATGTTCGGGCAACACTATGGCGATTCTGAGATGGAAGAGCTTGGCAAGCTCGACGAGGTTCAGAAAGCCGTGGAAAACGTAGCAGAAAACGAGAAGAAAATTCACAAACTCGAAAAAAGCTTCGGCGTGCATATCGGCATCGTGCTAGAAGAGAGCGTCCCCGACGACGCGACCATCGAGATGAAACGGACGCCGGCGCGAGCCGAAGGGCTCGTAACTGCGATCAAAAAAATGACCGATGCTGGGATGGACCCTGAGAAGGCGCGGCGCGCGGCTCTTCTCCTCGATCCCAACTCGGACTACACCGAACAGCAGAATGAGTACGAGTTCCGGGCGAAAATCGACGCCCCGGACCTCAAAAACCTGCATGACGTCAACATCTTCCCGCCAGGACTAGTGGGGAACGAGAAGAAGAAAGGTAAAAAATGAGCCACAATCCCCTCAACACTGGTAACGCGCCAGCATCAGAAGGAGGCGGACCAAAGGCGGTGATTCAGGCGGGACTCGTCTTCGTCTCGATTTTCCTTCTCATCGGCTTCCTCTATGTCGTATGGTGGAACGCCGACGAGATAGAGACGCCGACCAACGCGACACCTCCACCAGCGCCGGTCGAGATGGTCGAGGCACTCGTCTTAGAACACGAGTGCCTGACCCCTTGTAGCGCCGACATCGCGTGGCGCTTCAAGATTCGGACGGATGGTCGTCCGCTCTCGGTCAAATTCCAGGGGGTCGGCCAGGCGGTCACCTACCCTGGCGAAGGGGATTTCAAGGCCCCTTCGAGTATGCGCTCGGGTGAGACGCAGTTCGTCTCACCCGACGAGTCTCACCCGCACGTGCGGGTGCAAGTGTACAGGAAGGTCACCGTCCCGTCGGGACGGTGACGGCCGAACATCGCGCTGGCCACGCAAAAGCAAAAGGGGCGGTTCGTCTTCGA
>JBBDZS010000022.1:51819-53012 GCA_040900015.1 Minisyncoccota bacterium
CATCTGCATTTTTATAACCTTATGGCTTAAACCAATCCACACTGGGATTGTAATCGCTCAAATCCACCGTCCCCTGCTCAGGATTGATCTCGGATTCAGGAATACCCATCGTGCTTTGAATTACTCCTAGTATCGCCCACACTCCGATCATAATAGTAATGCCGATGATTCCCCAAAGCATATGACTCTTGCCAGTCGTCTTGGCTTCCTCGTTGTCTTGCTTCATTATGAACTCGAGGGCTCCCCACAAGAAATACACCACCGCCAAAGCAAACAGAAACAAAATCAACGGATTGATTATATTGTTGTTGACGCTACGCATGAAAGAATCCAGGTCAGCGTAAGCCACTTTGGTAGAAAATATATCCATTTTCAAATATTAGTAAGGAACGGTTGGGAAAGTAATGTTGGAGGTATTGTTGAGGCCGAAAGTATTGGTCACCAATCTTACCAAGCCCCACATACCCACTATTACTACCAAGCCAATTATGCCGTAAATAACTCGATTTCGGCCAGCTGACTTTGCTTCCTCGTCATCCGCAATCATATAGGACACTACACCCCAGACGAAGTAAAGCACACCAAGAGCGATCAGAAACGGCAACAAAGCGCCTAAAAGCTCGTTGAACTTACAAAGCAGACTCTGTAAGTCGGTAATTGCACCTCCTTCACAGCGAGTAGGTGCTGCACCAGTAACCTGACCGAAGGCCACTACCGGAGCGAGCATCATACTCAAACCAAACAAAGTAAACAGTTTCTTTTTCATAATATTTTGCAAAACACAGCTACGCTAATTTATTAAAACGCAGCAATAAATAATAATAAAGCGACCTAATAATAATGTTATAAAGAACCAATGCCCGAATTATACCATACACCCCCTGGAATAAAAGCAACTATTTGGGGCTGACCTGTGGAAGAGCCGAAGTGTTGAGTCCGAAGGTTCCGCCCAAAATCTCCACCAGGCCCCACACCGAAAGCATAACTGCAAGCGCGATAATGCCCCAGAGCATAAACTGCTTGCCCTGCGCCCGCTTTTCTTCTTCTTCCGAATTAATAATGAAAAACTTTACTGCTCCCCAAATGAACATCAGTATAGCAACCGCGAATATGAACGGTATTACGGAGCTATTAATCAGACAAGTAAAATATCCAAGTACATTCTGCAATTTCACATTACCCACGAGGTCCGG
>JBBDZS010000022.1:53112-58687 GCA_040900015.1 Minisyncoccota bacterium
TACTCCGAGGGCAATTAGGAGAGGAATGACAGCATTAAGAAGCTGTTGAGCCTTACAAATCAAATTACCCAGACCCTCGACGCTTGCGCACGGATCAGCTGCCACGCTCTGTTGCGCGTAAGCGAGAACTGGATAAAGAAAAGACAACACCGGTATCGAACTAATTTTAAATATATTTTTCATATAACTTTGTTATTTATAATGCGAGCACGGTTTCTGAAATAAGTTTAGCAATAGCCCACGACCCTATAAGTATGGCCGCTCCGATCAAAGTATAAAGCAGGGTGTCCTTGGCCTTGGTCAAAGATTCGGGGTTGCCTCGAGCCGCTACGAACAAGAATCCGGAATAAATGATGGCGAGAGCAATAATAGGGATGCCTATCTTGATAGCGCCTTCAAGGAATTTTTTAATAAATCCATCCACAGTAGTGCTGCCACTAAGAGGATTGCAAATTTTACCACTTATGTCACAAGGTTGGTCATCGATATCGACAGCAAGTGATGTAAATGGAACGAGTGGCAGAAAAGAGATAAAAGCCAGAATCAAAAGATGGCCCAATTTTCCTCTTATTAATTTCATTAAGCTAATCATACAATACATTAAAAGCCTATCCAAGCACCCTCATAACCCAAAATTGTTAATAAAGTTTTGACGATAATCCAAGAAGCTGCAGCCAGTACTAGACCAATCAGGGTGTTAGTAAATATGCCTTTGGCCTTAGTGCGGGCACTGCCACTCTCTCCTCCACCCACGAGCATCGTGACCCCAGCATAGGCGAACATTATAGCGGCGATAGGTATGGCCATCTTAACTAAAGCAAAATCAATAACTCTATTGATAAGACGCATGAACATATTAAAATCACACTTAACGGCTTTTATAGTCGTTTTAGTTCCAGCCTCGTTGGTCACTTCAATATCTTTACTGTTGTTGTTGCAAGGAATCAATCCTTGCGCTAAAGACAAAGCCGGAGCGAGTAATATCAGGAAAATGAATATCGGGACCAGAAATTTAATTAATTTTTTCATTTTATTTTCTCAATAATACAGAGAGCTTGGCGCTTGCGTCCCGGAGCGCATCCGCAAGCGAGCGATTGTTGGACAAGACGCTCTCCACCATTATGCGGAAGATATTCTCGGTTTCTTTGGGGGCCGGGTCCAGCCAGCCACGGGCAAACAACGCAGAAGAATAAAATGTCGGCGAAAAGGAATCGTTGGGCATACTTGCGAGTAGATCGCGCCGTGCTGGAGCGACTCCGAGTTTGGCGGAAAGGTTCTTGGCGAAGTCCCCGCTCGTCATTGTTCCCGCAGCGATAAAAGCAGTCTCAAAATTCTTGGAGAATGCCGAGACGGCGATGCCGTTTACTCGCGCGCTAGTCGATTTGAAATTCGAGCCCTTGATCTGAGGCACCGGAGCGACTAGGAAGTTTTGGTTTGGATTGCGGGCAGCAAGAGATGAAAGCTCGCTCGCATAGCCGAAATAAAAAGCCAAATTCTCCGCACTAAAAGCGTCGCGCGAAGGTGGTAAGGATTTGTTCCAAGAATAAGTAGGGTGAAGTGGATCTGCGAAGTCGGTATAGAATTTTAAGATAGGCTCCAGGCTGTACACACTGGTGTAATTATCTAAAGTAGATATTCTGTTTCCTGCCTGTTCAGTGACTATCGGGTTGCCTCCCTGCATAAAAAGCATTGAGAGGATGCCCTTGGCATTCGTCACATTCGAGAAATGCCCGAGCGCGGCGGAACTTTTTAGTATTCTATTAGTCTCGTCTTTTTTGGTCAGAGTTTCTGTAAGGAGCGCAAATTCCTCCCAGTCTTCTGGCGGATAAACTATGCCGTTCGCATCGAGAGTGCTTCGATTGTAATACATTACCAGCGGATCTATAGTAATCGGGAAAGCCATCATACCTTTGTCGGTCAGAAAAACTTCGCCTGCTCCGGCAAAATTATTTTGGAATGCGGATATCGGATAACTGTCCGCAGGTAGGGCAAATACCCGATCTTTATACCGAAAAGCCAGATCATCCGGCATAAAAAACATATCCGGGCCTACTCCGGAAGCGAGCGCCTCGAGCAGGTCCTGGTCGTAAGTCTCGGCGGACTTTTCTTCATACTTCAAGACAAAAGAGGGATTTTGAGCATTCATCGTTTCTACCAAGGGGCTCATAACTTCGTTTTTGAATGTGCCCCACAATATCACTGTGCCCTGCCCGCCTGGAGCCCCACTTCCACCAAGGGATATGACTCCCGAGAAAACTAAAATACCGAAGAGGGCTGCGACGATGAAAACGATTATTGTAATTATTTGAAAATTATCTTTCATCTGGTTCTTATGGTCTTATAAATATCATACCATAGTGATGCGCTCCTGCATCAATACCCCTCTCCCACCGGAAACCCGCATCCTCGAATATCCGCCTAGCATCCGCCTCCGTGATGGCATGCTTGGCAGAGAATGCTGGGCTCTCTCCAGAATAATCCACCAGAAGCACCCGCCCCTCGGGTTTGAGTATTCTCTTTAGTTCCGCCATAAATTTACTTCTGTCTTCTATCTGATGGAGCAAATTGGAAACTATCGCCTTGTCCAGCACTCCACTAGCCAGTTTGGTACCGCCCGGCCTCTCCACATCACCGAGGAAGCACTGCACATTCTTAAAATGATGTTCTTTGGCTTTATTCTGGATAGTCTTCATAAAATCCTCGTGTAGCTCTATGGCATATACTTTACCGAAGGGTACCATCGGAGAAAGCGCAATCGTATAAAACCCGGTGCCCGCACCCAGGTCGGCAATGATATCCGTGTCGCGGACTCCCAAGGCTTTTAAGTTTTTTATCGGGTTAGTGAACATAAAATTACAGACAAGCTAGCGAGGCGATGCCGTCGCCTGCACGCAAGCGCATTATGGTGACGCCTTGGGTTTGACGACCCAGAGATGGAATATCTTTGAGTGCGGTGCGAATGACCTGGCCTTTTTTGGACATAGCGATGAGCTCTTCTTCAACCCCGGATATTACTTTAGCCACAATCAGTTTACCCGTCTTCGGAGTGACTTTGGCAGTCTTTATGCCGGAGCCACCGCGTTTCTGAACTTTATATTCTTTTAGGTTTGTTTTCTTGCCGAAGCCGTGCTCGCTCATGGATAGTAGCGCTCCACCAGATTCTGCTTTCTTGACTACATCCACGCCTATCACCATATCCGCGTTGCCTAGACGGATACCGGTCACTCCACCTGCAGTACGGCCCATTTCCCTCACATCAGACTCTTTGAATCTTATAGACTGGCCTTCGGATGTGGCCAGTATGACATCGTCGCCCTTCTCGGTGAGAAGCGCGGAGATCAACTGATCATCCTTCTCCAGGCGGATAGCAATGATTCCACTCCGCCTGACATCCTTGAAGCTTTCAATCGACATTTTCTTGGCAACGCCATTTTTTGTAACCAACATCAAAGAACCCGAGGAAGCCTTGGCAGCTTTTGCAATCGGTAAGATAGAATTCACTTTTTCATCGCTCGCAAGCGAAAGGAAGTTCATTATGGATTTGCCCTTGGTCGCCCGGCGTCCTTCCGGAATATCATACATCTTCATTTGGTATACCTTGCCTAGGTTAGTGAAGAATAAGAGATCGCTGTGGGTCGAGCCAGAGACGAGCATAGTCACGAAATCTTCTTCCTTAGTCTCGAGATCCACCACTCCCACACCACCGCGTTTCTGCGAACGGTATTCAGAAGGGTCGGTACATTTGACGTATCCTCCGGCGGTCAACACAAGCATAGTCTCCTTCTCCGGCACGAGATCTTCTTCGGAAATTTCCTTGACTCCACCTTTGACTATCTTGGTCCTTCTTTCGTCAGCGTACTTTTCTTTTATTTCTGCGAGCTCTGTTGCGATAGTCTTCAATATTTTCTTCGGACTAGCGAGCAAGGCCTTCATCTCGGCGATGAATTTTTGTTTCTCAGCAAGCTCGTCTTCTACTGCCTGGCGCTCTAGCCCTGCGAGTTTGGAGAGCTTCATCTCGAGTATCGCCGCAGCTTGCAGGTCGGAGAATTTTCCGCCTAAGGCGGACCCGCCTCGGGCGGGAAATTCACCCGTTAATCTTTTGCGTGCTTCTTCAGCATTCTTTGAGGACCTGATAAGTTTAATAATTTCATCAATGTGATCGAGCGCTTTCTTGAGGCCGAGTAAGATGTGTTCCCTCTCTTCAGCTCGACGAAGGTCGTAAACCGAGCGCCTCTTGACCACTTCTTGTCGGTGAGAAATAAATTCGGTCAAGACGGACTTGAGCGAAAGCGTCTGAGGTACACCGTCGACTAGAGCCACCATATTGAAATTAAAATTACTCTCGAGCTGGGTATTCTTATAAATATAATTGAGCACTTTCTCTGGATGGGCGCTCTGCTTGAGGTCGATCACGATGCGGATGTCCTTGGTGGATTCGTCACGCAGACCCTTGATGCCGTCGAGTTTCTTTTCCTGTACCAACTCGGCGATAGAAACTATCAAATTGGACTTGTTAACCCTGAAAGGAAGCGAAGTAATAATTATAGAAAAATTTCCACCCTTCTCTTCGATGATTTCCGCCTCTCCCCTACAGACGACTCCTCCTCGCCCGGTAGAGTATGCGTGGAGCATATCTTTATGTCCGTAAGCTATGCCTCCGGTAGGAAAATCCGGACCTTTGATGAATTGCATCAAATCCTCGGTGGTAGCATCTTCATTCTCTATCAAATGGTTGGTCGCCTCTAGGACTTCCCCTAAATTATGCGAAGGAATGTTGGTGGCCATACCGACCGCGATGCCGAGCGTACCGTTTAGAAGTAGTGCGGGCACGCTCGAAGGGAAAACTATCGGCTCCTTGCGAGTCTGATCGTAGTTTGAGCGGAAATCCACCGTCTCTTTTTCGAGATCGCGCAAAAGCTCGCTTGAGATCTTGGACATCTTGGCCTCGGTATAACGCATCGCCGCAGCATTGTCCCCATCGATCGATCCGAAGTTTCCTTGGCCTAAGATAAGCGGATAGCGGTATGAAAATTCCTGCGCCATTCCCACCATCGAATCATACACCGCAGTATCTCCATGCGGATGGTATTTACCTAGAACATCTCCGACTACCGCGGCTGACTTTCGAAAACGCGCAGAAGAAGTCAGACCCATCTCATGCATGGCATATAGGATACGACGGTGTACTGGTTTGAGACCGTCGCGGACATCAGGCAAGGCGCGGGAAGTAATGACCGACATAGCATACGCTAGGTAGGACTCCTTCATCTCCGCCACCACATCAACTGGCAGGATCTTATCCCCCACTATCTCTTCATTTGAATCTTTGGATTTTTTTACCATATTTCCGGAATTTCCGTATTATCGTCTAATGGGACCAATTGGCCGAATTCTTTGGATACATTTTTCTGGGTCCTGTCATCCGTAACAGTCCGACCCAGAGAATAGACCCAAAAAATCATAAGAATCACACCGATTGCAATCACCGCCATATGCAGTATATGCCTTCTCGCTTCTTCCGGCTGTCTTCGTAAATGATGAATAATCTTTTTCATTACTTTATAACTTTTAACTT
>JBBDZS010000023.1:0-10646 GCA_040900015.1 Minisyncoccota bacterium
GGAATGCATTGCGCTTCTTGTTCGTCCATTATTGAACGAACGGTCGGAAAAATCAGCGGGGTAGAGGACATCAGTGTGAATCCCGGAACTGAAAATGCCAAAATATCTTTCGATGAAACACTGACTAGTCCTGAAGAATTTAATAAGAAGCTCGAACCGCTCGGATATGCACTTAGTCCCAAAGAATACAGTCAATCACTAGATAAAAAAAAGACAGCACAAGAGATGGGCATGAGTGAAGACGAGCATAAGGCTCACCTAGGCTTGAGCCAATCCAAGACAGAAAAACTAGCTGAGATCAAAGATATGAAATCAAAAGTGATTTCCGCTGTTCCTCTGGCAATTATCAGTGTCTTAGTGATGGCCTGGGAAATATTTTCTAAGTATGAGATTGTGCCCATGATGAGCGATACTGTTGCCGAGTTTTTTCATCACTTGATGCCCCTAATCGCCACCTATATTCTTTTTGTCGTTGGTAGGCCATACTTACTTGGTTTTTATCGCTTTCTTCGTTATGGCAAGGCAAATATGGATACTTTGATAGGCATTGGTACACTCTTCGCATATTTGTATAGCTTCGCAGTTACTGCTTTTGAAGATGTATTGAAGCCTTACATAAATGTGGACATCAATTATTATGATGTAACTATAATTGTTATTACATTTATTGCTCTCGGAAAGTACTTAGAAACCCGTTCCAAACTGAAGACGGGTGATGCGATTGAAAAATTATTAAATTTACAGGCTAAGACCGCGCTCGTAGTTCGTGACGGTCAGGAGATAGAAATTGCGGTTGCTGAGGTGGTGCATGGGGATATTATTATCGTCAAACCCGGCGGTAGAATCCCCGTGGATGGAGTTTTAACTTCAGGCGCGTCTTTTGTGGATGAATCTATGGTTACTGGAGAACCAATGCCTGTCGGCAAAAAACCAGGGGAAGGCGTAGTATCCGGCACTATCAATACCTCAGGTTCGTTTACGTTCCGAGCGACAAAAGTAGGCTCCGAGACTCTTTTGGCTCAAATCATCAAAATGGTGGAAGAGGCCCAGAGTAGCAAGGCGCCCATCCAGGCTCTGGCGGATAAAATTTCGAGTATTTTTGTGCCAATAGTATTAATAATTGCGTTTCTGGCTTTAGGAACGTGGCTTTTTATAGGCACACAGTATTTAGGCCTCTCTCAAGCTCTGTCTTTTGGTTTGGTTTCATTTGTAGGTATTCTGGTTATTGCTTGTCCTTGCGCCTTGGGGCTGGCCACTCCGACGGCTATAATCGTGGGTGTGGGGAAGGGTGCACGAGAAGGGATATTAATCAAAGACGCAGCGACACTGGAAAAACTTCACAAAATAGATACTGTGATAGTAGATAAGACCGGGACAATAACCGTTGGCCGGCCTACACTTGTTGATATTGAAAATCAATCTAGTTTGTCCCAGGAAGATTTTGTGAGTATTATCGCTTCGCTTGAGAAAAAATCGGAGCACCCGATTGCTCAGGCGATAATTAATTACGGAAAAGAAAAAAATCTTCCTATTAGTGAAGTTTCAAATTTTCGGGGGATAGAAGGCAAGGGTTTGAGTGGAACAATAAATAACGTAGAGTATTTTCTCGGCAATGCGAAACTGATGCAAGATTTGAAAATTAATTTTGACGATTCGGTTTTAGAAAAATATACGAGTCAAGGTAAGACGCCTATAATATTGTCTACCAAAGATAAGGTGTTGGGGTTTGTGATGGTTTCCGACGAGGTCAAGGCTGAGTCGAAGAAAGCCGTGTCGGATCTTCATAAGCTCGGTATTAAGATTGTTATGTTAACCGGCGATGATGAGAAGGCCGCTAGGCATATGGCAGCTTTGGTCGGAATTGATGACGTGGTGGCGCATGTTTTGCCGGGAGACAAACTCAAAAAGATTCAAGATCTTCAAGCAGAGGGCAGAGTAGTAGCCATGGCAGGAGACGGAGTGAATGACGCACCAGCCCTCGCGCAGGCTGATGTGGGTATAGCTATGGGCACAGGCACGGATGTAGCCATCGAGTCCGCCGGCATCACCTTATTAGGCGGAGATATTTCCAAACTGGTAAAGGCAATAAAATTATCAAAGATAACTATGCGCGGAATCAAGCAGAATCTTTTTTGGGCATTTATTTACAATATAGTGGGCATACCACTCGCTGCAGGACTTTTCTATCCGATATTTGGCTGGATGCTTTCACCGGTATTTGCGGGATTCGCAATGGCGATGTCGAGTGTATCAGTGGTGTCGAACTCACTTAGAATTAAGACTAAAAAGATATAATGAATAAACACAAATTACATGTAGCGGGGACCCATTGTGCATCTTGCAAGATTTTAATCGAAGATGTTTTAGGTGAGCAGGATTTCGTTAGGAATTCTTCAGTTGACCTGAAGAATGAGATAGTGGAAGTAGAAACAAGGGAGGACATAGCGCCGGAGAAGCTGGTAGAAATATTAAATAATAAGATCAAGCCGCACAAATATTTTTTCTCAGTGGAAAAAACTGCAAAGAGTGCAGAAGGGAGCGGGGTCATATGGCAAGCACTGCCTATCGGGCTTCTCTTCCTTGCGTTGTTTTTCTTTCTTCAGAAATCCGGCGTTCTCAATATTGGTATCGGGAGCGAGGCGACTCCGGTTACTAGCTTTATTATCGGGCTTATCGCTTCTGTTTCCACTTGCCTGGCTATCGTCGGCGGATTGGTGCTATCTCTTTCGGCAAAAATTTCGGAAGACAATGTGAGTGACACTAGGACATTCGTGTTGTTCCATTCTGGTAGGCTTTTCGGTTTCGGACTTCTCGGTGGGGTATTGGGAATGGTGGGGAATGCCATTGGCATCAATTTTACTTTCACCGCCATATTGGGAATTATCGCTTCGCTCATTATGCTTATGCTCGGACTGAACCTTATCGGAGTTATGAAAAATAAAGCGACTCTCCCTTCTGGAATTTTTAATTTCTTTCGAAAGATAGAGCACAAGACACTCACTCCACTTATCGTGGGCTTCGCTACATTTTTTCTGCCTTGCGGGTTTACCCAGTCGATGCAGGTAGCTGCACTCTCGAGCGGATCATTCACTTCAGGTATGCTGATAATGTTCGCATTTGCTCTTGGCACCCTGCCGATGCTCTCACTTCTTTCGTTTGGCTCCGCCTCCTTTGCCCATTCCAAACATGCGCCGCTTTTTTTCAAATCCGCAGGGGTGGTGGTGGTGGGATTGGGAATATTCGCGCTTCTCTCGGGCTTGGCGGGCTTGGGTATTATAAATCCGATTTTTAATATATAATTAAGTAATGAACAAGACCGTTTCTATTATTTTAATTCTCGGCCTGGCAATAACTATAGGTGTTTTCGTCTTGGGCGGAAACGAAACCGCTTCGGAGCAGAGTGTGGAAATAAGAGATGGGATACAGTATGTGAATGTAGAAGCGAGGGGCGGATACACACCTAGAGTATCCCTGGCGCAAGCCGGAGTGCCCACCAAGCTAGTAATGACTACTACTGGCACTTTCGACTGTTCGGCGGCTCTCGTCATCAAGGCAGTTAATTATCAGAATATCTTGCCCCAGAAAGGCAAAACTGAGATTGATCTCGGAGTCAGAGCCTCTGGTGAGACTATAGATGGATTGTGCAGTATGGGTATGTATAGTTTTCAAATTAAATTTAATTAATTCGTTGTTATATGGTATAATATACATATGACAAAAAATTCAAAAAATAGTGGTATTTCCAAAAGCAAACTAGCAGGTGGTGTGGGAGCGGCGGCAGCCGTGAGCGCTGGGGCGTATTATTTGTTTGGTCCGGATGGTAAGTCTCATCAGAAGAAAGTCAAACAGCTTATGGTAAACATAAAGAAAGAAGCAATAAGTAAGACAAAAAAAGCAAAAAAAATAACAGAGCCGATTTATAACAATGCTATTGATTCATTGGTTGCTACCTACGGGAAACAATACAAAGATTACCAGAGGGAAATTCAGGCAATTGCTACAAAGTTGAAAGGAGACTGGAAGAACACTCAAACCAGAGTGAAAAAAACAGCTCAAAAAATAGTCAGAAAAGCAGATAAGAAAATCTAGTTGAAGGAAGAAGAAAAAAATTTATACCTGCACGCAGACGGGGATTCGTTCTTTGTGGCTTGCGAGCTGTCCGTCCGGCCAGAATTAAAAGGCCGGCCTGTGATTGTGGGCGCAGATCGAGGCATAGCCGTCGCCATGAGTAAGGAAGCCAAAATACTCGGAGTGACAAGAGGCATGCCAGTTTTTCGAATAAAAAAAATATTCCCGGAAGTGGTCATCCTTCCGCACAGTTTTGAGTTATATAACCAAATTTCCGAAAAGATGCGTCAAATACTCTCTTCTTATTTTACTGCAGTCGAGGAGTATAGCATCGACGAATGTTTCGCCGTTGCAGAGCCTTCGGAAATTAAATATTACGGCGGGGAAAAAGCACTTTTGGCTGAACTCAAACGGGAAATAGAAGAGACGCTCGGGGTTACATATTCTCTCGGGTTGGCTCGAACTAAAGCCCTGTCCAAGCTCGCTTCCAAGCTCGAGAAACCGGGAGGGGTAGTGGCGCTGTTAAATAAGAAAGATGAGGTCAGGGCACTTAAGGCCACTCCCATAGAAGACATATGGGGTATAGGTCGCCGTACTTTTCCTGAGTTACAGAGGAGAGGTATAAAAACTGCGTTTGATTTTGTAAATCATTCAGACTTACAGATTGCCCAAGATTTTTCTCGTCCACTTTTGGTCCTAAAGAAAGAATTGGCTGGCGAATCAATACTCGAAGTAGATGATGATGCCGATCCGAGAGATCAAAAATCCATGCAATCCACCGCGACTTTTCGTCCGGCCTCCGCCGACTCCAGAGTTATTTTGCGGGAGCTGGCGGAAAACGCCGAGTATGTTTGCGAAAACGCAAGGAGTGTCCGCTTGGTAACTAAGAAAGTATCTTTTTTTATAAAAACAAGCGAATTTAAATATCGTTTTGATGAAATTAAATTGGGCGACTATACGGCAGATCCGGGAGAAATATTAAACGCAATCGAGCCCTGCCTGCTGAAGCTCCTACGCAAAGGCGGGCGCATTCGTTCTACCGGAGTGATCCTCCATGATTTGGTGCGAGAAGAAAAAATTCCCCTCGACCTTTTTGGCGGACAGACCAAATCCTTAAAACGCATAGCCATAGAAAAAGTGGCGGACAATATTCGCCAAAAACACGGCCCAGGCGCCATCAAACGCGCCGCTTCACTTAAGAGGAAATAAGTGGAAAAAAGATTGAAATATGCTAAAGTAATAAAGTTATTTGGAGCCGTGTCTATGAAATATAAACTGCTTTATATTTCATCCGTTTCCCTGATATAGGGAATAGGGCGGTGCGCCAAAGGCGCAGCCCTAAGGGAGAGCCTGAGAAGGCGCGAAGACACGGGTATCAGAAAATTTAATGGAGCCGTGTCTGAGCGGTCTAAGGTGCCTCTTTGCTAAAGAGGTGAGGGTTTTAAACCCCTCCGCTGGTTCGAATCCAGCCGGCTCCGCCAATTAATAAATTTGCTATAATTGACCCATGGAAATAAAACGTCCAGCGTCTAAACAGCCGATTCCAGACTATGCTAAGAAGGTTTTCGACGGTGTTATTTTCGATGTGTACCAATGGGAACAGGAGATGTTTGATGGCACAAAAGCAGTTTTTGAAAAATTAAAACGCCCCGATACCGTTGTGGTTTTCCCCGTTTTGGATAATGGCAAGATTTTACTGACCGAGCAAGAACAGCCCGGCAAAGATCCTTTCATCGGCGCGACTGGGGGCAGGGTAGAGGAAGGCGAAGATATTTTATCTGCGGCCAAGAGAGAACTACTCGAGGAGAGCGGTTATGAGGCGGAAGAATTTATTTTATGGGATGCCCAGCATCCAACAAGCAAGATCGACTGGGTGGTCTATACATTTGTAGCTAAGGGCATCAGAAAAGTTTCTGAAATTAATCCTGACGCCGGCGAAAAAATAAAATTACTACCCCTTACTTTCGAGGAGTTTATAAATATACCAGTTCGAGACAATTTATATTTTGCAGAACAGGAAATAGTGCATAAATTATTACAAGCCAAACTAGATCCCAAGAAATACACTGAACTGGAGGATATTTTTAGACCTACAAAACGCTAAAAATTATTTTATTTTTTCCATTTTAACCTTATTTTAATAGTTGAAAATAGGCAAAAAATTTGCTATAATTATATATAAGAGCTCTTGGTCGAAATTACCAGCATAATTATGTAAAGGTATTATTTAATTATTAACTAATAGCTTAAAAAAATTTATGGCAAACGATAACCAAAGAAACGCTAACGATAATCGAGGTAATACCGACAGAGACAATCAGAATGAAAGAGGTGCTGGCAACCGAGGCAATCAAGAGGGAGGAACGAACGATGACCGGACGACCGAAAACAAGTAATATACACAGATAAGCTATGAATTACAAAAAATAAAAACCACTTCGCGCGGAGTGGTTTTTATTTTTTGTAACTGGTTAATTAAGAAACGCAGTATCTAACTCGCGCCCAACTTTTTCTAAATTTTTATCCGCTCCTATTTCTTCATTCAGAGTTTTTTGAAGAACCTTACTCACTTCTTTTTCGCCTAGAGTATTGGCCCAGGCGATCGCACCCAGATAGCCAGCCATCTCATAATGTTCCGCATATTGCGCTGCCCGCACCAATGCAGAATCGAGCGCAGCTGCCGGTTGAACATTTTTCATTAGCCAGTTTGTGTCTTTTATTATCCCTCGGATTGCTTCTACTTTAAGGCGTTTTGGTTTGCTGTAGAGCGATTTATAGGCTTGTTTTATACGATGCACATGCGCTCTGGTTTCTGTGAGGTGGTTGCGAAAAACTTCCTTCAGGGATTGGCTAGTCGCGATGCGGGCGAGTTTGGGAAGTGCTTTTACCAATTGATTCTCAACATCATAAAGCGCGTGGAGCTTCTGCACCAACAATTCTTCCAGATCCAAATTTTTCTTGTTTTTCATGGCTTTATTGAGGAAGTTATTCTAGTAAATTGTCAATTATGTTCGACTCTTACCATTAATTATACCATTTTTACCCCTTTACTTTTTCTCGAATTTATTGACAAGTGCGGGCAGAACCGTCTTTTGCTATACTGTACTCGTCCACCAAAAAACATGAAAGTAAACTTTCGTAGGATTTTTCATTATTTAATACCTCATATGCGGCAGCACTGGCTGTCTTTTTCGCTTATATTTATCGGGTATTCGACCGGGGTGATATTCAACGATATTATCCAACCACTTCTGGTAAGGGAGGTCATAGATCTTCTTTCTTCTGGCGGAGACCGCGCGGTTATTTATGGGCAGGTTATAACACTCGCGTTCTATATGATAGGCATCGTGATTATCTACAATATAGGCTTCCGTACGGGCGACTATGCCAACGCGTATTTTCAGAGCAAGGTGATGGAGCGCTTATATAATTTCACCTTCTCAAGATTACTCGAGCACTCTTATCATTTCTTCTCCAATAATTTTTCCGGTAGCATCGTGGCCAAGAGCAAGCGCTTCAAGAAGTCTTTTGAGACGCTGATAGATGTCGCCAGCTTCCAAATTTGGTTTTCGCTAGTGTCTTTGACCGGAGTAGTGGTGGTCTTGTTCCTTAATGTACCTGCTTTAGCCTGGATGTTTCTAGCCTGGGCATCAGTGTACCTTACCGTCACATTCTTCTTTATTAAAAGAAAGATATTTTATGATTCGCTGGAAGCACAAGCGGATTCTGTGGTCACCGCACGCCTTTCGGATGCAATCCTTAATATTTTAAACATCAAGATATTTAGTGCTGACTGGAGAGAGATATCGGCGTTCAAAGCGGTAACGAGCGACGAGGAGATCAAGCGCAGAAAGGCTTGGTACTTCGACAATTTTCAGAATGTGGTCAAGGCGGTGATGATGTTTATCTTACAGACCGCTGTGCTTTTTTTGAGTTTGCGACTTTGGTATACCGGAGCGCTGACTCTCGGAACTTTTATTTTGATACAGACATACATGGTTACTATCTTTATGATTCTTTGGAACCTTGGCCGGTCGCTTTCCAAGGCGGTAAAGTCGCTGACCGAGATGCAGGAAGTCGTGGATATTTTCGATATAGTGCCGGATATTCTAGAGCCGGAGAAGCCCGAAATCTTGCGGATTAAGGAAGGTAAGATTGTTTTTGATAAAGTGTCGTTTACTTACAAAGGCGGAATTTCTGTGCTGGATAATTTCAATTTGGAAATTGAACCTGGAGAACGCATCGGCCTGGTGGGGCATTCTGGCGCAGGCAAGTCCACTATCACTAAGCTCTTACTCCGATTTACAGACACTAGTTCAGGAAGAATTCTTATTGATAGCCAGGAACTCCGGAATCTGACTCAAAATGACCTTCGAGGAGTCATATCCTATGTGCCCCAGGAATCAATATTATTTCATCGAACAATTCGGAAAAATATTGCTTATGGAAAATTTAATGCTACGGACCTCGAGATACAAGAAGTAGCTCGGAGGGCGCACGCCCACGATTTTATTACCGCGATGCCTAATGGCTACGATACGATAGTAGGCGAGCGCGGGGTCAAGCTATCGGGTGGGGAAAGACAGAGAGTGGCGATAGCTCGGGCAATGATCAAAAATGCACCGATTATTATTCTCGATGAGGCTACGAGTTCTTTAGATAGCGTCAGTGAATCTTATATCCAAGCCGCGCTCGGTGAACTAATGAAAGGTAAGACTACCATCGTAGTGGCGCACCGACTCTCGACTATTCAGAAAATGGACCGTATCGTTGTTCTAAAACGGGGTCAAATTGTCGAAATGGGCTCGCATCAGGAATTGATCGGCAAGAAAGGCGTGTATGCAGAACTCTGGAGTCATCAAAGCGGGGGTTTCTTAAGTGAGCAAGGCGTTGTATTTTGAAATAAATTCTGAAATAGTTTTTAGTGCGCAATGGTAAACGCGATGACTTTGCGCGCGCCTGCTTGTTTAAGTATTTTTCTGGCCTCAGATAAAGTGGCCCCAGTGGTGACTACATCATCTATAAGAATTATATTTCTGCCAGCGATTTTTTCTGCGTCTTTAATCGTGAAAGATCCGGATAAGTTTCGGAGCCTTTCCCCTCGGTCTTTAATGCTTGCCTGATGCAGGGTGTCTTTTGGTTTGGTGAGCACTCCAGTGAGGAGCTCCAAATTTTGCCCTTGGTCATTTTCTAGGAGTTTGCGACACAGGAGCTCAGCCTGGTTGAAGCCCCGTTCTTTGAATCGCTTGGGGGCCAGCGGTATGGGGATAAGGAGCGGAGCAGAGAAATTCTCCATTATCGAAAGATCGGACAATTCTTCTAGCATTCGGCCATACATAGCTTTTGAGAAAGTGTCCACAATTTTGTGTCTGCCTTTATACTTTAGGAAAAATATCGATTTTTTAATGCTCGGATGGCGGTAATCATACAGGGGATACACCCAAGCTAAAGTCGGCCGTAGAGCCGGAGGAGAGTCAAGAAGGCAGGCTTGGCAGAGATAGTCGCCGCTTATACCGCAGGCTAGACAGTTCTCTGGGAAGACTATATCAAGCAGGCTATTTTTAATAGTGTTTAAAAAACCCATATGTTATACTTTATTAGTATTTTACCATAGATTTCGAATTGATTAGCATACAAATCTTAAGCAACCAATGCAGAATCCACTTCAGAAAATATTTTCAAACATAAGCGCGCTCGGAGGCGGCGTTTCTTCTGGTGGCGCCATCGGGATAGATATCGGGTCTTCAGCCATTAAAGTAGTCGAGATAAAAAAGAAAGGAGGTAAGGCTGTGCTGGAGACTTATGGGGCTATCGCCTTAGGTCCATATGCGGATACGGATGTGGGGCGTGTCACTAACTTGCCGGTAGAGAAAATATCTGAGGCTCTGAAAGAGGTTCTCAAACAGTCCGGAGTGACTGGTTCGGGAGCGGCATTAGCTATTCCTATCCAATCGAGTTTGATTTTCACTATCGATTTACCAGCACAAATAAACAGAAACGATCTTCCTTCAATTGTTCCGACCGAGGCACGCAAATATATTCCAGTGCCGATAAACGAAGTCTCTTTGGATTATTTTGTTTTGCCGGAGAAGGAGCCTTCATTCGAGGAGATGAACTTAAAACAAGATGAAGAGAAAAAAGCGGAAAAGATAGAGGTTTTGGTAGTGGTCACTCAAAATGATGCGGTTTCCAGATATCGCTCTATTGTTTCGCAATGCAATCTATCCGCGTCTTTTTTTGAAATTGAAATTTTCGCTTCAGTGCGATCTAATTTCGAGCACGAACTCTCTCCTGTACTTCTAATCGATCTTGGGGCCTCACGAACCAAGCTTTCTGTCGTCGAATTCGGAATGGTAAAAAGCTATCACACTATCGATCGGGGTGGAGCCGATATTAGCGATTCTATTGCCAAGAGTCTCAGTATTCCGTTCTATGAAGCCGAGAAAATAAAAAAAGAATACGGACTTTTCGAAAATCCTAAGGATAAGACTATCCCAGAGATCATAAAAGTGCATACAGACTATATCTTTTCGGAAACCAATAATGTATTATTAGGATACGAGAAAAAATACAACCGG
>JBBDZS010000023.1:10746-24922 GCA_040900015.1 Minisyncoccota bacterium
TTGGAGCTTGAAAAAAATCGATTTGAACCTGCCAAAATAACCCAGTTGCAGACCTTGGACAAGCGACTCAAGTCTTCCCAAGAGATTTTAGATAAGCACATAGTGGTTTCACCCCTATTTGCTATTTTGGGAGATATAACCATGAAAACAGTGCGCTACACGGAGTTTAGCTATGAGCTCGGGACTGACAAGGATGCGAAGATTATCGTAAAAATGAGCGGGGAAGCGGTAGGTTACAAATCGATTGCTCTCCAGTCGGATCTATTTACTAAAGAAAAGCGTCTGATTGATCCGGTTTTTTCCAATTTAGAGCTCGACAATAACGGCAATGTTATTTTCGAACTAGAGTTTTCCGTCGCTCCAGAGTTGGTTAATTACAAAGAAATGCTAAAAAACCCAGCCGTAAGTCAATTATCAGGTAAGATAAATATGAATTAATTTATGCTTAGATTCATAATGCCTTTCTTGATAATCGGAGCCGCAATCGCTGGTTTTTTCATGTTTACCAGTCCTATTTACGACGACATCAAGGCACTCAAAGCTGAGAGTGCTTCATACGACGAAGCTCTAAATAACGCGAAGGCGCTCGATGCGGAGAGAGACAAGCTTACATCTAAATACAACACTATCAGTGCTGAGAATCTAAATAAGCTTGCCAAGTTTCTGCCTGAGAATGTGGACAACATTAGGCTAATACTAGAGATAGAAAAGCTGGCTGCTCCATTCGGTATGGTGCTCAAAGATGTGGAGTATGATACTGCCCCGGCCGCTGATGCCACAGCTACCACTTCTACTACACCAGGCTTGGTTTCGGGTCGGACGGCCCCTTCAGCCCGCAAAGATTACGGCACATTAGAGCTTCAATTTTCTACTAGCGGTACTTATCCCAATTTTTTAAATTTCCTTCGCGCTCTGGAGAACAACTTGCGTGCAGTCGACATTGCCTCAATCAGCTTTTCCTCGGAAACATCTGGCAATAAAAACGAGGTAGAGGGGTCTACTGTGCCGATTTATGAATACGATTTCAAGATAAAAACTTATTGGTTAAAAAATTAACAAATGTCCAAAAATATAAAAAATATCTTAATATTCGTAGCAATCGGTGGAGCTCTTTTCGCTCTATATTTCTTTTTCATTAAAGGAGATGATACTTCGGTTCCTCCGCTTGTTTCGACCCCAGGATCCGTGGTTTCGCCAACTGGTTTGACTGCTCCTCTTGGGGCACCTCAGGCCGGCGGAGATTTCCTTTCTCTTTTACTAAGCGTCAAGAGTATAAAGTTAAATGATTCGATATTTTCTGATGTAGCGTTTCAGAAGCTTACGGATTCGAGTATTTCCTTATTCCAAGATGGAAAAGAGGGCCGGCCTAATCCTTTTGCTCCTCTTTATTCGGAAGAAGCTCTGGTGGGAGAAGATATTGGACTCGATGCCGAGGATCAAGACACAAATAATTCTTCCGAGAGTGCTGACCCTTCTTCGGCAGAATAGAATATTTTCATTATGAGTTTTTTAGAAGAATTAGCAAAGAAAGGAATAATTAATGAATCTCAGATAGGCGAAATCAAAAGCCGGGCTGAGCAAAAACATGGTGGCGATATTGATGATGCGCTTGTCGCTTCAGGTGTTTCGGAGCAGAGTATATTAGAGGCTAAAGGGGAGTACTTGCAAATACCGACTAAAAAAGTCAATGTGCAGGGCCTTTCTTTTGATGCGCTCAAATATATATCTGAGGATTCGGCTGCTCACTATAATTTTGCGCCAATAGAGCTCAAGGATGGAGTTCTCGAAGTGGGAATTACTGACCCTGAAAATAATCAGGCTATGGATGCGCTTCAGTTTATTTCTGCTAAAATTGGCATTCCATTTAAAGTTTTTCTTATTTCAAAGGGTGATTATAAAAGTATTATGGATACTTATAAAGGTATTCTTTCCCAAGTGGAAGAAGCTTTGGATGAAATTAAAAAAGACGAAGCCATAGATGTAGGCGGCATACTGAACGAAAAAAATTTAAGTAAGGAGATTAATAACGTTAAGCCGGGACAAGAGGCAAAGATTGTGGAAGATGCACCAGTTATAAAGATCGTGGCGGTTATTCTTCGTAACGCGATCGAGGGCAATGCGTCCGACATTCATATAGAACATACCGGAGAGAAAATAAAAGTCCGTTTTCGGGTGGATGGAGCACTTAATACCACTATAGTCCTGCCGCCAAATGTGTACAGTGGTATCGTGGCTCGGGTAAAGATTCTGGCTAAACTCCGACTGGATGAAAAACGAAAGCCCCAGGACGGTTCTTTCAGTACTACAGTAGACGATCGCAAGATTGATTTTCGTGTTTCTACCATGCCTGCATATTATGGAGAAAAGGTGGTTATGCGTATCCTTGATTCGGAGAAGGGGGTCAAACCTCTCGATCAGTTGGGTCTATCGGAGAGGAATGTGGCTTTGATTCGAGAAGCCATCTCCCGGCCGTTTGGATTAATTTTGATTACTGGACCGACCGGAAGCGGAAAATCAACCACCTTATATTCGATGATGAATGAGCTGGATAAAGAGTCGAGTAACATTGTGTCTTTGGAAGATCCGGTGGAATATCACATGCCAGATATTAATCAATCGCAAATGATGCCGGAAATCGGGTATACATTCGCATCCGGGCTCCGTTCGATTCTTCGTCAAGATCCGGACATAATTATGGTAGGTGAAATCAGAGACAAAGAAACCGCCCAACTTGCTATCCAGGCGGCTCTGACTGGGCACTTAGTTTTGTCTACCCTCCACACCAATAATGCCATCGGAGCAATTCCCAGACTTATAGATATGGGAGTAGATCCTTATCTTATTTCTCCTACTCTAATACTTTCGATGGCTCAGCGTCTCGCTCGTACTACTTGTGAATCTGCTCGTAAGGTTGTGCCCATGGATCCCAGTGTAAAGCTTCAAGTGGAGGAGCAATTGAAAGATTTGCCCGAAGAATTCCGTAAAGAAATAGTGATTACTGATGAGATGTACGACACTGTGCCCTCCGCGGACTGTCCTTCTGGTACCAGAGGACGAATCGCCATAATGGAAATGTTTAAGGTGGATAAGGAAATGCAGAGCGTTATTTTAAAGAGCCCGACCACTGCCGATATTTACAGAGTCGCTCGCAAGAATGGTATGCTGGTAATGCGTGAAGATGCCATGATGAAAGCTCTAAATGGGATTATTCCTTATACTGAGGTTTATAACTTTAGCAACGAAAACGAATAGTTTTCCCCAAATATCTGTCATTCGTGTTTGTTTTGTAATATAATTAGACCACTATGGTAGGAGTAAAACGAAAGATTTTAATAGTGGATGATGACAACTTTCTTCTGGACATGTATGCGCTCAAATTTAGCCAGAATAATTTTGAGGTCTATACTTCAAGTAGCGGAGCTCAGGCACTGGAGAAGGTTAAAGGAGGCTTGTGTCCGGATGTTATTCTGATGGATATTATTATGCCAGGAATGGATGGTTTTGAGATGCTTGAAACTCTAAATAACGAGCATTTATGTAGCAATGTAATAAAAATAGTGCTTTCCAATAAAAGCGAACAAGCAGATATAGACCGCGGATCTTCGCTCGGAATTGCAGGATATATTGTCAAAGCGAATTCTACCCCCGCCGAAGTCATAGAGCAGGTCATCGGCATTTTAGATAAGGGCAAGGAAACTGTTTTAAAATTTGGTGAGGCAAATACGAAATATGGATTATAAAAAAGCACTTGAAGATTTAGTACTCAATCTTATACGAGAAAATGGCTCGGACTTGCATTTGGGCACCGGCCGACCACCAGCTCTCAGGGTGGCTGGAGAACTGATTTTTCTGGTAAAACAAGGTGAACTCTCCAAGCAGGATGTATTGGGGTTTTTGGGCCAAGTACTAGATCAAAAGAAAATCGAAAAGTTTATGGAAGTCCAGGAAGCTGATTTTTCCTACGATTTTCGTGGAGAGGCTCGCCTCAGAGGTAACGCGTTTTTTGAAAAAGGTCAGATTAGTTTCGTGCTTCGCTTAGTTCCTAAAGTCAGAACGCTTGAAGAATTACATTTACCACCGATTCTGGCCGAAATTGCTCGGAAGAGACAAGGTTTCTTCTTGGTTGTTGGCCCCGAGGGCCAAGGTAAATCCACCACATTATCTGCCATGGTCAATTTGATAAACAATGAACAGGCTCGCAACATCATTACCATCGAGGATCCGATAGAGCATGTGTATGTACCGAAGCGATCTATGATTTCTCAACGCGAGGTCGGCATTGATACCAAAGATTTTCACACTGCCCTCAAGTCAGTTTTTAGGGAAGATGTCAACGTAATTATGGTGGGCGAAATGCGAACGCCAGATACTATCGCCACCGCAGTGACTGCAGCCGAGACCGGACATCTGGTGTTCTCCACACTCCACACCAACAACGCTTCTCAGACTATTGACCGCATCATAGATTCATTTCCGGGAGACCAACAAGATCAAATTCGAGCCCAGCTCTCTGCGTCCCTACTAGGCATTTTCTCCCAACGGTTGATTCCGAAAATATCTGGAGGACTTATTCCCGCTTATGAGCTTTTGCTTAATAACAATGCAGTGGCGAACCTCATACGCGAAAAGCGTACACACGAGATAGATGTGGTAATAGAAACCGGGACAGAGGCCGGAATGGTCGACCTTAACCATTCCTTAATGGAGCTAGTTAGGCGCGGTGAGATAACCATAGAAAACGCGTATCAATATTCACTTAATCCCAAAGGACTGGAGCGTATGATTTGATGTTAAAAAAATTATGTTATTCAAATACACAGCAGTAGATAGTGCCGGAGTAAGCAAGGAAGGAGAGATAGATGCTCCAAATCGTGATATCGCTATCAGCGGTCTGCAGAGGCGTGGCCTGGTGATCATTTCTATCAAGAACGAATCGGAGAACAAATCCATCTTCGATATGCAATTCTTCGAGAGAGTCTCAATGAAAGACATTGTGATCCTTTCCCGTCAGATATCCACTTTGTTCGAAGCCCAAGTCTCGGCGCTCAAGGCATTCACAATGCTTGCTACTAATACCGAAAATAAACTCCTCGGACGCAAACTGACCCAAATAGGTGATGATCTTCAGGCGGGAGTATCTATCTCAGGCTCGCTCGCTCGCCATCCGGATGTGTTCTCGGACTTTTATGTCAATATGGTCAAAGTCGGCGAGGAGACCGGTAAATTAAATCAGACCTTCCTGCATCTTGCTGAATATCTTGATCGTCAGTACGCTCTTACTTCCAAGACCAGAAATGCTCTTATCTACCCAGTATTCGTGGTGTTTACTTTTATTGTGGTGATGAGTCTCATGTTTGTCCTCGTCATTCCTAAGCTTTCAGCTATCATCCTCGAATCGGGGCAGGAAGTGCCTTTTTATACCAAGATCGTTATTGCCATTTCGGATATTTTCGTCAATTACGGATTTTTGGTGGTAATATTCGCAATTATGCTCGGCGTGTGGGTCTGGCGTTTGTCTTTGACCAATGCTGGCAAGGAATATATAGACAAGACGCGTTTGTCTATGCCAGCTATAGGCAATCTGTATCGTAAGCTTTATCTTTCTCGTATTTCCGACAATATGGATACGATGCTCTCCTCTGGCGTGCCGATCGTCCGAGCGATCGATATTACTTCCGATGTGGTGGGTAGTCGGGTTTACCGGCAGATACTAGTGGATGTGGCCGACGGGGTGAAGTCCGGGTTGGCTCTTTCTGTCGCTTTCGAGCGTCATTCGGAGTATGTGCCTGGTATTATGGTGCAGATGATTAAAGTCGGCGAAGAGACGGGTTCGCTCGGAGCCATCTTAAAGACTTTGACCGATTTCTACAAGCGTGAGGTGGACGATGCTGTGGACACACTTGTGGGAATGATCGAGCCGATTATGATCGTGGTCCTGGGTCTTGGAGTGGGAATTCTCTTGGTCTCGGTTCTGATGCCGATTTACAACCTGGCTGGGGGAATAAACTAGTATTTGGAGCCATAAGAGGTGTGGATAACTATTTTACAAACCGCTTGCTTTCCCTGTTATAATTAGCATATTAAAAATTAGTCGAGATTATTATTATAAATAAAATTATTATGACAAAGAATTTAAAGAAGGGTTTCACATTGATTGAACTCTTGGTGGTCGTGGCTATTATCGGCATCTTGGCTTCGGTGGTGCTCGCTTCACTTAATACTGCTCGCGGTAAGGGCGCTGACGCAGCTATCAAGGCCAACTTGGCAAACATTAGAGCACAAGCTGAAGTTGTATACGACGGTGTTAGCCCTAACTCTTACGCAACTGTATGCGCAAACTCAGTTGTAGCTTCTGCTCTAACTGCCGCCGGTAACGCTAGCGGAACTACCGCTACCTGCAACAATAGTGCGACAGCCTGGGCTGCTGCAGTAGCCCTAAAGACGGCACCGACCACCTTTTGGTGTGTTGATTGGCAAGGGGCATCTAAGGTTGTAGGCACCGCCCTTAGCACGAATACGACTTGTCCTGCTTCATAATCTGAGGCTCTAAGTTTTAAACAAAAAACACCCTTCGAGGTATCTCAGGGTGTTTTTTGTTTTTGGCTATGTGTTATACTTAATTTGTATGAAAAAACTAAAGTGGGATTCGGTCAATGGGTTTACATTAATAGAACTTTTAGTGGTAGTGGCAATCGTAGGACTTTTAGCTTCCATAACTCTCGGCTATATGGGTGATGCTCGCAAGAAAGGAGACGATACGGCGGTTAAGACCAATTTGTCCACCCTGCGATCGGTCGCCGGATTATTTTATTTAGAGAATGCAAATTCCTATCTGCCTATCGGTGGGTCTAACTTCGGCGTCGCGACTTGTCCCACATACAATCCATCTGGAACCAACATGTTTTCGGTAAATAAACCGGCGGCGGACTCCATAGCGGAAGCAGTCAAACGGGGAACTGGTAGCTCGTGTGCCAACTCTTCGTTGCGCTGGGCGGTCGCCATCGGGCTCAAAATGGTGCCGAATACTTCCTGGTGTGTGGACGCCGAAGGGGCTGCGAAAGTGGTGAACTCTCTTCCTGGGTCTGCAATTAATTCGTCTACATTTACTTGTAACTAATTTATGATGTTCTTACTTACAATTTTATTTTTTATTCTAGGCTTGACCATTGGGAGTTTCCTCAATGTCGTAGTTGCCAGATACAATACCAGCCGTTCACTTCGAGGTCGGAGCGCGTGTATGTCTTGTCGCAATCAATTGTGCTGGTACGAACTCATACCGCTTTTTAGCTTCCTCGGACTTAGGGGTCGTTGCCTTAATTGTAAAACTAAAATATCCAAATATTATCCCACAGTCGAACTTATTACCGGTGTTATCTTTGCTGGCATATTTCTTAAATTTCAGGATATTTTCTTTCTAGATATTTCAGCTTTTGCGGTTACATATGGTTATTATGCAATATTGTTTTCACTTCTTGTCGTTATTGCTTCCTACGATTTGAAACATAAGATAATACCGGATTTGTTTTCTGGTCTATTATTTGCAATTTCTTTTATCGGTTTATTCATCTTCGATCCTTTTGTTTATGGCATTTCTATAGGGTGGCCGGAGATTTCGGAGCTTTTCTCTGGAGCGCTCGTCGCTTTACCATTCGTATTATTTTGGCTTTTTTCCCGCGGAGCTTGGATGGGCTTGGGAGATGCCAAACTAGCATTAGGCCTAGGCTATATGCTCGGCTTGGGTAGGGCGCTTTCTGCGGTGGTGATGTCGTTTTGGATTGGAGCAATCGTGGGCATCTTCTTAATGGTGATAAAAAACCAGAAAATAAAAAGCGAGATACCTTTCGCACCCTTTTTAGTACTAGGGACAGCGCTGGCATTTTTCTTTGAGCTTTATTTGTTTCCAGTTTTTTAAAATATAAAATGATTTTGTTTCCAAATAAATTTAAAAATCATCAAGCGGGAATGAGCTATATCGAACTCATAATAGTCCTGAGTATTTTCGCGTTGATGTCTTCGGTTGTGCTATACAACCACAGGGGATTTCAAGCGAAAGTGGACATAAAAAACCTTGCGAATGATATAGCTTTGAAAATAGTAGAGGCGCAAAAATCTGCCAACTTTGGTTCCCTTCCTCCGTCGCCCCAACTCGGGATGATAATATCAGGTTGGAAGCCGTCCTATGGAGTACACTTTGATCTCTCCGCCGACAATAAAAGATTTATTTATTTTACCGATGTTAATAATAATGATGTATATGAAGGTAGTACCTGTGGAGGGGAATGCCTCGAGAGTATTACTATTACCAAAGGCAACAGCATTTCCGCGATCGATGTATTTTACCAAGGTAGTTCTACGGGAAGTAGTTTTAGCAATATGACCATAAGCTTTGCCCGGCCTAGCCTGGGAGCTGATTTTTACTCCAGTTCCGCTTTTACCTCAAGTATTAATTACATCCAGATTACCATTACATCACCAGACAGCGCCTCAGCCAGGATAAGAGTTTATCCATCGGGAAGAATAGAGATAAATTAAAATGAAACACAAACATTCTACAACTGAATCTGGCTATACAATTCTCGAAACTATGGTTGCCGTGTCGGTATTTATGGTTGTCATTACCACCGGCTTAGGCTCGCTCCTCAATGCCAACCTACTCCAGCATAAGTCGGAAGATATGCGTTCGATTATAGATAATCTGAGCTTTATTATGGAAGATATGTCCAGGAATTTGCGGACTGGATACAACTACCAATGTTTTGACTCTAGCCAGAGCTTACTGCCTTCAACCATTGGAGCGCCCCGCAGCTGCCCCGATGGCTGGGCTATTGCGTTCGAATCCCAAGGAGGCAATCCAGCTACTTATGCGGACCAGTGGGTGTATTATATTAGTGGTGATGGCAAGATATTTAAATCCATAAACGGCGCTAATAATTATGATCAACTTACGCCTGATGAGGTAGTTATAGATCAGGTTTCTGGATTTTCGGTGCTGGGGGCTCCTGGTAAAGCGACTGATAGTCAGCAGCCCTTCGTGATCATTCGGTTGGTGGGGAGTATAACCTATAAATCCACAGCCACACCTTTTTCAGTTCAGACATCGGTGTCCCAGCGGTTAGTAGATATTTAATATTAAATGAAAAATTTTTCACTTTTTCCCGCCTGTCGGCGGACGCAACAATCAAAGAATAATGGGTTTACCTTAGTAGAAACCTTAGTGGCTGTTTCGATTTTTAGTATGTCTGTAGTCGCACTTATGGTCATGCTCGGGGGGAGTATCGCCGACACTAGATATGCGAAAAATAAGATCATTGCGGAATATTTGGCACAAGAGGGGATAGAATATATGAGGAATATAAGAGATACTTATGTATTATATGCGGCAACAGGCCAAACGGGCTGGAACTCTTTCGTGTCGAGGGTCACAAATAGCTCGTGTCATAATGCAAACGGTTGTTATTTTGACGACAGTAGCCTTAATTACGGAAATCCATCTCAGCCAATGATTAATATTTCTCTTACCAGCTGTAGTGGTTCTTGCCCAGAGCTTCGTTATGATACTTCGAGTGGGAAGTACGGATATTCCACAGGTAATAATTCTGGATTTACAAGGCGGATTACAGCAGAGTTAATCAATAATGAAGTTAAAATTAGTTCCCGAGTATCTTGGACATACCGTTCTGGAACTTATAATATAACCTTATCCGAAACTTTATTTAATTGGATAGAATGATTAAAAAAATAAAACAGATGAATAAAGGTTTCGTTTTGCTCTTTGCAGTTATGCTTTCGAGTGTTATTTTGGCGATTACCCTCGGTGTCGCGAATATTGCGGTTAAGGAAATAAAATTTGGAACTTCTGCCAAAGAAACCAATGAGGCCTTTTTTGCCGCGGATACCGGTGTAGAATGTGCTCTCATTAACGATAAGGATTCTTCCAATTCTTTTGTTTCTTCTGGGGGCTCCGGCGTAGTAAATTGCTTTGGAACTAATGTTCCTTTAAGCGGATCTTTTCCTTCGTGGTCGTTTGTAGTATCAGGATTTGGTAGTGATAGCGATGACTGTGCTGTGGTGACCATCTACAAAGACGCGGTAAGCAGTCCGCCCAATGTCCGGACATTTATCGTTTCCAAGGGGTATAATTTCGGGAATTCCGCTTGTGTTTCGAGCAGTCCCAACCGGATCGAGCGCCAAGTGGAAGTGTCCTATTAATTAATGAATAAATCAGAAGCAAAAAAAAGAATTCAAAAATTGCGGAGGGAAATAGCCAAGCTTCGTTACGAGTATCATGTTGAAAACAAGGCCGATGTGACGGATGATGTGTACGATTCGCTGACTCGAGAGTTGAATGATCTGACCGCCAAATACCCGGAATTTGTCGATAGGAATGCGGGCGAAAATCGTGTCGCCGGCAAACCGCTGGATAAATTCGTAAAAGTAAGACACAAAGTCAGAATGCTTTCACTAAATGATGTGTTTAGTGAAGAGGATTTGTCTTTATGGGATCAGAGAGTTAAAAAATTAACCAACCGAAAAGAAATAGAATATTTTTGTGAAGCAAAATTAGATGGCCTCGCTGCTTCTTTGATATATATAAACGGAAAATTCGTTCGAGGTGCAACCAGGGGTGACGGCTTTATTGGGGAAGATATAACCGAGAATTTGAAAACTATCCATTCTATTCCACTTTCTTTAAAACCCCCATATCCTGTATATCTAGAAGTGCGTGGAGAAGCAGTAATGAGCAAGGCCACTTTACTAAAGCTAAATAAACAAAACCAAAAGACGGGTCAACCACTTTTTGCTAATACTAGGAATGCGGCGGCGGGTAGTTTGAGACAGTTAGACCCAAACCTTGCGGCGAAAAGAAACCTTGATTTTTTTGCGTACGATATTGTGGATATTAATGGAGGAAAAAAGCTGGAAACTCATTCCGAGAAACACCAATATTTAAGAGAGCTAGGATTTCAAGTCGACCAAAATGAGGCTAAATCGAGTAGTCTTGCGGAGGTGATGGCGTTTACAAATAAATTTAAAAAGATTAGAGACAAATTTCAATATGGAATTGATGGGATTGTGGTTTCAGTAGATAACTTGGATTTACAGCAGACACTCGGAGTGGTGGGCAAGGCGCCACGGTATATGGCAGCTTTCAAATATCCAGCGGAGCGGGCCACGACTGTGGTGAAAGATGTCAGAGTGAATGTCGGCCGTACTGGCGTTCTTACCCCTCTTGCAATTTTTGAGCCGACACTTGTTGCTGGATCTATGGTATCTAAGGCCACATTACACAATATGGACCAAATCGAACGTTTGGATTTACGCATCGGCGACACCGTGGTGATAGAAAAAGCAGGCGATGTTATCCCGAAAGTTGTGCAAGTTTTGGCTGGTATGCGCACTGGCCGTGAGCGCAAAGTAAAAGTGCCGAGCGCTTGCCCGGAGTGTGGATCACGAGTGGAAAAAAGAATTGGCGGAACCTTCCGCGATCATAATTCTTCACCTGCTCCGCTCTCCGTGGCCTATTACTGTACCAATCCTAAATGTCCCGCTAAGGATGAGAGATACCTTGAACATTTCGTATCCGCTTTTGACATCTATGAACTAGGTCCAAAGATACTGCGTCGGTTTAAGGACGAGGGTCTGATTACGGACGCAGCCGATATTTTTGTTTTAAGCAAGGAGGACATAGCATTATTGCCTCGTTTTGGCGAAAAGTCTGCAGAAAATATTGTAGCCGAAATTAAAAGCAAGAAAAAAGTCCCGTTATCCAAATTCCTCTGGGCGCTAGGTATACTTCATGTCGGAGAGGAAACTGCTAGGGATTTGGCCGAAAATTTCGGCACATTAGATATGATAATGAAGGCAAACCAAGAAGAAATAAATGCAATAGAGAACATAGGCCCGGCAGTTTCGGAGAGTACATATGAATTTTTTCGCAATAAGGACAACTTAAGATTTCTCGAAAAGCTGAAGCAAAACGGAGTCATAGTGGACAAGGCAGAAAAGAGAAAAGCGGGGAAGCTTACCGGAATGTCTTTTGTCCTTACTGGCACACTCTCAGGTATGTCCCGAGAGATAGCTAAAGAAAAGATTTTATCTCTTGGAGGGAAGGTTGCTGGGTCAGTGTCCAAAACCAGATCATATGTTGTTGCTGGTGCGGATCCAGGCTCCAAACTGACTACAGCCCAAAAACTCGGTGTTCGAGTTCTATCCGAAGATGAGTTTTTAAAGATGTTATCTTGACATAAGTGGGGAAGTGCGGTTTTGTGAATTGATTTATTATCTCGCTCAGGTATAATTAATTCAATTATTAGTAATCATTATAAATAGATATGAATAAGAAACCTTGGTTAGCCGCTCTCCTTAATTTCTTTTTTTGGGGATTGGGCACAATGTATGTAGGTAAGAGAATGGCAGTCGGAGTAATAATGTTTCTCGCTTCACTCTGGGCCACATACGTGGAGAATGTTTTGGTCGGGATGGATTCCGATCTCTTCGGTCCTTTGTTTGTGACTTTCTTCGTAGTTGGAGTCGCAATGGCTTGGGACGGATACAAAGAAGCTCAGTCTACTAGAGGCTAATAGTAAAAATATAATTAGCAATCAAAAATCCCAGAGCTTCTGGGTTTTTTGATTTACAATTTTTATTTACTTAAGTGAATATCTCTTGTTCGTTTATTTTTCCTCTCACCGCTATTGCGTCACCCACCTGAATATTTGAGATCGGTACAATCAGGGGATTGACTCCAGGCTCTCCGTTGTCCTTCATTATAGTCGCATGTGTCGCATCTACGGTGTATTTTATACTATCTTTACCTGAGACTGTGATGTTGGTTCCATTAATTGCGCTTACTATTCCGATAATGCTTTTTTTCCTGTCAGGCTTTTGCCCACTCGTTTGTCGGACACTACTGATTTCCTGGTTGAGCTCTGGACGATTAGGATTTTTAGTGAACGCGGGATTGGCCAGAAAGACGGCTGATGCTATTAATGGAATTACCAATAAGTTCGTAATGGTTAATGCTTTTTTCATATGTTTTCATATATTTTGATTAAGGTACTAATAAAACAATTATCCTAGTAATTCCGACCTATGTTCTATTATAACATACTCTAGTTTGGACTAATTTTTTACTTCTCAACAGGTGTATCCGCCGAAAAGACGGAATGGACTTATGCTATAAACTAAGGTAAATTAAGAAAATGGAGGCGTCGCATAGCGGTCTAGTGCACCACCTTGGAAAGGTGGCATGGGGTTACTCCCATCGAGAGTTCGAATCTCTCCGCCTCCGCCAAAAAGTTATCCCCATATTAAAAAAATATTAAACATATATTAAATATTTTATGGTATAATCCTAGGTACTTATCGCTTATTATTAGTGATAGTCGTGATCTAACTATTTGTTTTTAAAATATATTATTATGTTTAAAAAAATTCTAGGAAGTTTGCTTGTTTTTTTGTTCGCTATAGTTTTGACGGCCCCAACCACTTTAGTAGCAGCCACCACTCCTTCCTTAGGAGCGGCGGCAACGTATGGTATTCTTTCGAGTACCTATACTAACACATCAGCCGGTACCACAGTAAACGGTGATATTGGTTTTACCACCGGGCCCGCAGTAGCACCTTTGGGGACTCATGCTAATTATGGGTCAGGCTCCCCATATTCTACGGCAGGAGTGGACCAAGGAAATACTCTTTCCGCCCTAGCAGCTCAAGTATGTACATTTAATTTTCCAGCTGGTGCGATTGATCTTTCGACCGATACAACTCATGGCTCTATCGGCGTTTATTCTCCGGGAGTATATTGTAGTTCTGGCGCAATGAATGTAGGTGGTCCGATTACCCTAAACGGTAGCGGCACATATATTTTTAGATCAGTCGGGGCGCTTAATTCTACTGCCGGCGCAATTGTTACTTTAAGTGGAGCATCTGTTTGTGATGTTTTCTGGACACCTTCTGCGGCTACTACTTTAGCCGCCAACACTACATTCTATGGAACTGTAATTAGTAATGCAGGTATCACCATCGGAGCTAATACCTCTTGGACAGGAAGAGCTTTAGCCTTCGGGGGCACAGTCACTACCGATACTGATAATATCACCGCACCAAGCTGTACTGTTCCTGTTCCCGTCGAGCCTACACCAATAGAACCAACACCAACACCAACACCAACACC
>JBBDZS010000023.1:25022-58246 GCA_040900015.1 Minisyncoccota bacterium
ACCAACACCTACACCAACCGAGCCTACAGTTGCTTCCCCGACCTTTCCTCAGACCGGAGGTTCGGCATTCCTTGGGATGGATTTCCTTATGTCCCTTACTGTTCTAGTGGCTTTGGTCGGTTCGCTTGCGATTGTAATGAGAAAGAAAACGACCTAGGATTAGGATTGAAAAAAATTATTCTAATAAACAAAAAGGAAGGGGAGACGCCGCTTGAGGCGCTGGGCAGATTTCGCGAAAAGAATAAAAAGTATAAAGATGTGAAGATGACTTATGCCGGTCGGCTGGATCCGATGGCCTCTGGACTTTTACTTGTGCTTGCCGGGGAAGAAACTAAAAATAAAGACAAATACAACCAATTTGATAAGGAGTACGAATTTGAAGTTCTGTTCGGTTTTGCCACGGACACTTACGACATCTTAGGCAAGATTGAACATTCTAACATTCTTGAGAATGTTAGAATGTCAGAACTGGCGAAAGATATAAAAAAGAGTTTGAAATACTTTACGGGTAAATTTAGGCAAAAGTATCCCATCTATTCTTCTAAGACAGTGGGGGGTAAGCAGCTTTTCCAGTACGCTAGAGACGGAGAGGAGGTGGGTCTGCCAGAGAGAGAGGTGAATGTAAGGAATTTGCAATTTATCAAATTAAGAAAAGTCAGCAATAAAAATTTATTGAAAAATATAAAAAAGAGAATAAGTAAAGTAAAAGGAGATTTCCGACAAGAAGAGATAATGGATATTTGGAGTAAAGAACTTAAGAAAGATAATGTCTTTTATATTGGAAGCTTTCACATTCGATGCACCTCAGGCACCTATGTGAGAGGTATTGCTAATTCTCTGGGAGATAAAATCGGTATACCCGCACTAGCATTTTCGATCCAAAGGACAAAAGTAGGCAAGTGGATAAAAGAGGAGTAGAATTAATTCATGAGTTCTGTTTTCAAGGAGGAGTATAAAAAGCTAAATAGTGCCCAGAAGGACGCCGTCAATTCTTTAGAGGGCCCGATAATGGTGGTGGCTGGTCCCGGCACGGGTAAAACCCAAGTGCTCGCTCTCCGTATTGCCAATATTCTAGAGAAGACCGATATAAAAGTAGACGGAATTTTATGTCTCACTTTTACTAATTCCGGCGTGGAAGCGATGAAAGATCGCTTGCGTTGTTATATAGGCGAAGCAGGGAACGAAGTAAATGTTTTTACCTTTCACGGTTTCGGGATGAAAATCATCGGAGAGCACTATAAAGTCCTAGGTCTTAATGAAGCACCGGAACTTTTGGAGGATACTGACCGAGCGATATTTTTTGATCAAATAATTAATGAAAATGATTGGCAGCACTTGCGTCCGCGTGGTAACAACATGCGATATTTTCAAGATCTCAAATCTCTAATTTCTCTTTTGAAGCGGGAGAGAATTTCCATAGAGGATTTTGAAGCGGGAATAGAAAAAGAAATAAATTATTTGGAGCGAGACGAAAGTAGCCGTTCGACCAGAGGAGCGAGCAAGGGCCAGCTGAAAAAAGAAGCACTAAATGCCATAGATGGGCTAAAACGAAGCAGGGAGATAATAAAATTTCTGAGGCTTTATGAAGACACAAAAAAAGAAAGGAATCTTATGGATTATGATGATGTTTTGGAGTCGTTGGTCTATATTGTGGAAAATTCCGACGATGCCGTTTCCTCGGTCCGTGAGAGATACCTATATGTTCTTATAGACGAACACCAAGATTCTTCGCGCGTGCAGAACGAATTCCTGACCCGAGTGTGGGCCTCTGTAGAGCGGCCGGATATTTTCGTGGTCGGAGACGATCGGCAGCTTATATATGGTTTTTCTGGAGCTTCCATTGAGTATTTTGCAGGTTTCAAAAAAACCTTCCCGGATGCCAAGCTTATAACTCTTACTGACAATTATCGTTCGACGCAGGTAATTTTAGATGCTTCTCATGCATTATTGGAGAGCGTATTAACCAAAGATAAACTAGTTAGCCAAAACAAAGAAAAGCACCCCATAGAACTAGTAGATACAGAAACGCCGGAAGAAGAAATTGTTGCTGCTGCGCAAGATATTAAGTTGAAAATTTCCGCCAAAGGCGGATCCGCCTCTGGCGGAGAAAAATCCCTGAATCCAAACGACATCGCCATACTTGTGCCCAAAAATCGTCAGGTGCGCACGGCTATGGAGATATTACACAATGAAGGCGTGCCGGTCGGAGGGCTAGAGGCTCTTAGTCTTTTCGATCAAGATGAAACCTTAGCACTAATGCGGGTATTAAAAGTTATTAATAACGGAGATGTCGCCTCATTAGCGATGTCTTTTTTTGATAAAACCTCAGGTATAACACCTCTAGAAGCACACCAGTTTATAAGCAAAGAAAACATGCGTCAATTCTCTATTGAGAAAATTAGCGGAAAGTCTCTGACTCTTTTCCCTTCGGACAATAACGCAGAAAAATGGATTGCAAAACTTTTAAAATGGAAAAGTGATTTTGAAAATAATAATATGCAAAAGGACTTGAAATCCTTAATCCAGATGGTCGGTAAAGAATTACTTGAAGGGAAGGAAATAGAAAAAAAACTTGTTTCCGGAAAAATAATTTTGGACACCGTGACTGATCTTTTCTCAAAGCAAGAAGAAAAAAATCCAGACATTACCATCGGTTGGTTTTTGGAATATTTAGAGAGGCTGGTTTCTTCGAATGAGTATATACCACTACTTGCCCCTTCTGGTGAAGGCGTCAAAGTGCTTACCATGCATTCTTCCAAGGGATTGGAATTCGATTATGTCTGGATAGCCCATATGGACGAGAAGTCCCTCTCAGGTGGTAGGCGTATGGGCCTGACCTTACCTGAGAGCATCGCGGAGAAGGTGGAAGAGCGCGACATTGATGCTATTAAGCGCAAGCTATATGTGGCCATAACCCGGGCCAAAAAGTTTTGCAGGCTATCTTATTCCCGCGAGTCAGTCAAAGGGAGCGAACAGGAGCTCGCTAAGATAATTGCGGAATTGCCGTCCGAAGTTTTCGAGAAGGTGAGCATAAGTGCCGGTAAGAAAAGAATTATTAAAAATACAAATTTACCTAAGCTACTAAAGTTGGTCGCAGATAAGTATAAAGATAGGTATGTCTCGGTATCACTTCTTAATAATTTTTTCGAATGTCCCTGGAAATGGTATTTTGAAAATTTACTACAGATGCCCAAGGATAAAATCGAAGTTCTCGAGTTTGGCATTGTAGTCCACGCGTCGATTGATAGAATATTAAAAATGAAAGATATTCCATCCGAGGAAAAAGTCGAGGATATAGTCACGGAAGAAGTTTTAAGGCGGGAGTTTGGAGATGCCAGGGGTCGAGTGCGGATGGGTAGAGAAATTATAAATATTGTTTCATCCTGGGTTGAGAATCGTCTTCCAGAAATAAAGCTTAGCCGTAAGACCGAGGAGAGTATAACTGTAAATAATTCCGATTATCCCCATCTCAAAATTTATGGCAAGATTGACTTGATTGAAAACTTAACTGGAAAAGAAGCCAGAGAAGTAAGAGTGACAGACTTCAAAACCGGGAGCGTGCGAAGAAAGTCCGAAGTTGAGAAACTGGATGAGGAGGGCAGAATGAGTGGAAACTTAAGACAGCTGGCTATGTATTCGTATCTCCTGCGAGAGAATCCTAAATGGCGAGTGGATGCGAGAGAGAGCCGACTAGAATTTCTGGAAGAGAAGGATTTTGATAAGCGTATTTATAACACGGTGATAACGGTGAGAGAAATAGAGTTACTTAAGAAGGATATTAAGGACTACGATGAACTGGTAAAAAGCGAGGATTGGATAAATAGAGAGTGTCACTACAATTCCTACGGCAGAGGCACCGAATGCGAGTATTGCCAACTCGCAGAGATTTATAAATAACTCTTGTAATTTAATTTTTTTATATATAAGATAGCTTTATGTACAAGAAGGTAAACAAAAAGTCGAAAGTTGAGCTTTTGAAGGATTTGGAGATGGAGAACTTCAAGAGGAAAACTATTTCTTTCTATAAATATGTGAAGATAGAGGATCCGAAAGTAATGCGGGACTTTTTGTTTGATAAATTATCCGAGCTGAAGTGCCTCGGTAGGATATATGTAGCGAGCGAAGGCATAAACGCGCAGATGAACGTGCCGGAACATAACTGGGAGGCGTTTGATTCTTTTATTCAATCAATGCCCGAGTTTACAGGAGTGTCATATAAGCTGGCAGTAGAAGAGAGAGAAAAGTCCAGCTTTATAAAATTGATCGTGAAGGTACGACAAAAAATCGTGGCCGACGGGCTCGAAGATAATACTTTTGATCCGTCGAATACCGGAGAATATGCTACAGCCGAGGATGTAAACTCCATGATAGAGCGAGGGGCGACGGTAATAGACATGCGCAACATGTACGAGGCGGCCATCGGACATTTTGAGAACGCGAAGATAATGAACGTGGATACTTTTCGCGAACAGCTTAAGAAAGTTCATGATATGTTCAAAGACAAGAAAGATGAGGAAGTGCTACTGTACTGCACAGGAGGGATCCGCTGCGAGAAAGCGTCCGCCTGGATGAAGCACACCGGTTTTAAAAATGTGAAGCACATTAAGGGAGGTATTATCGAATATGCCCATAGGGCGAAGGAGAAAGGGTTGGAGAACAAATTCAAAGGTAAGAACTTCGTCTTCGACGAGAGAATGGGAGAGAAGGTGGGGGATGAGGTCATAGCATACTGTCAGGCTTGCGAAAAGGTGAAGTGCGACAATTATATCCACTGCAAGAACGAGTCCTGTCATGTGCTCTTCATATGCTGTCAGACCTGCGAAAAGAGACAGAAGGGTTACTGTGGGAAAGTATGCATGATTTGTGACAAGTTTCCTAAAAAACTAAATCAGGTTTTGGTTGGCTCCGACCGTCAGAGGCACGAAAATCAATACCGAAAGAACTACAAAAGAGTTAAAGCCTTAAACTATTTGAAATAAAGGCGTCTAGCGTATGACACCGTCGAAATTTTTTGTGGTTTCTGTTTCGAGTTTTTTGTGCACTTGGTCTATCTCTTCCGCAGTCAGCGTCCGCTCGAGCGAGCGATAGGTGATGCGGTATGCGTAGCTAAGTTTATCTTCTCCGAATTTTTCCGCGTTTTCATATTTATCAAGGAGTGCCACCTCTTCTACGATTCCAGGCGCTGTTTCCCTTACAAAGTCGAAATAGTCATTCGGTATGAACTCCTTGCTGACTATGAAAGAAATATCTCTCATAACAGGTGGATATTTACTGACTTCGACAAATTTATGCCCCAGCTTGAGTTGTTTTTTTACTCTCTCATCTTCGGACCATAGAAGCCGGATGTCGGGCAATTGCATACTGGCAATAGCCAAGCGTTCCAAGCCGAAGCCGAAGGCCCAACCATGATAGCCTTCGAGACCCAAATTAGATAGTACGCTTTTCCTTACTATTCCAGAGCCAAGCATTTCGATCCACTGTCCGTTGATTTCTGCTTCCATCTCGAAACTTGGATCCGTATAAGGAAAGTTGTGGTCGTAAAATCGGAAATTAATATCACCAAAGATGCTAGTCGCGATTTCTGTCAGCGCTTTTTTGAGATCTTCGGGAGTTATTGTCTTTTTATCATCTGGGGCAATGAGCCACCCTCCGAATTGATGGAAAACATTCATATGTCGAGCATCGATTTCGTCTTTGCGGTAAACCTTGCCATAACATATTGCCCCCAATGTCTCTTTATTTTCAATTCGCTTTTTTATGTCTGGATGATTAAGATAGTAGTACCAAAATACAGTATCATGCGTGCGAAGCACATTTTTTTTATCCACATAATAAGTATCCGATTCACTACGAGCGGGGTGCCCTTCCGGCATATTGAATAAATCAAATAAAATATTGGTAGGCACGATCTCCGGTATTTTTATATCATCGAAATCTTTGAGGGAGGAAACTTCTTTGGCTTTTTTGACGATTTCTGCAAGGGGACTACTGGAAGTCCGGGCTAGGTCCGGCATAGAAAGATACCTTTTTAATCTCATAGAATGGACATCGGTCTTTTCTTCGAGTTCCTTTCTAAAAGAAGCTTCTTCGGGAGATATTATGTCGTAATTTGCCATTCTTTTAGTTTAAATAAAAATGGCTAAAAAGTAAAGGTTTATCAACATATTTTGCTCAATTTACACTAGCAAACACTATCTATTTTTGCTATAATACCCCCACATGGCAAAAGATAAAGAAGGCAAAGGCGGGCATCAATATGACGCATCGGATATATCGGTTTTAGAGGGCCTGGAACCCGTCAGGAAGCGTCCTGGGATGTATATTGGTACGACGGGCCCGGAAGGTCTGCACCACCTTGTTTGGGAGATTTTCGACAACTCACGCGACGAAGCAATGGGTGGTTTTTGTGATGATATTGAGGTGGTGTTATTGCCTGGCAATAGGGTTCGGGTAGCGGACAATGGCCGAGGTATCCCCGTAGATATGCACAAGAAGACCAAGGTCTCAGCGCTCGAGACGGTGATGACGACTCTCCATGCCGGAGGAAAATTCGGCGGTGAAGGATATAAAGTTTCTGGAGGTCTGCACGGAGTAGGTGCTTCGGTGGTCAACGCACTTTCTATTTATTGTCGGGCCGAAGTGCATCGAGATGGTGGCAGGTATGTGCAGGAATATTCTCAAGGTAAGAAGAAATTCGCAGTCAAGAAAGTCGCTGCATCCAAGAATCACGGAACAATAATAACTTTCGAACCTGACCAGGAAATTTTTTCCGCCAAAGGCGGATCCGCCTCTGGCGGAAAAGATGATGGGATCAAGTTTGATTGGAACACTATCGTCGCTCACATCCGCCAGCAGGCGTATCTGGTAAAAGGATTACGCATTTCTATAATCGACGCCCGCGAGTGGCAAAGCGGAAAAGGTTTGACCGAGGAGGATGTATTTTATTTCCGGGAGCTCGGGCTCGAAGTTCCATCAGTATCTTTCTATTTCGAAGGCGGACTGATATCCCTCGTGAAGTATTACAATAAGTTCCAAAAGCCTATACAAGATCATATTTTTTATGTGGAAAAAGAAATGGATGGAGTGGGGGTTGAGATAGCGCTCCAATATGTGGACGATATTGTAGATAGGATATTTCCTTTTGCAAACAATATTTTTACCGCAGAGGGTGGCACTCATGTGACTGGATTTAAAACCGCGCTCACTCGAACCCTCAATACTTATTGTAAGAAGAATGAAATGATGAAGGAGTCCGAAGGGGGATTTACTGGCGACGATGTGCTCGAGGGTCTTACCGCCGTTATCTCGGTCAAGCTTCAGGAAATACAATTCGAAGGCCAGACCAAGGGCAAACTCGGCTCTATGGAGGCGCAGGGTGCAGTGGCGACCATCTTCGGTGAGGCCTTTACTAGTTTTCTAGAGGAGAACCCCGACGAGGCGAAATCTATAATAAACAAATCAATACTAGCTCTTAAGGCGAGAAAGGCAGCCAAGGCAGCTAAGGATTCCGTGCTTAGGAAGGGCGCACTCGAAGGTATGACTCTCCCGGGCAAACTGGCAGATTGTCAGTCGAAAAGTGCAGAAGAATCCGAATTATTCCTTGTAGAGGGAGACTCCGCAGGAGGCTCCGCCAAACAAGGCAGAGATAGGAGAACCCAAGCGATACTTCCGCTCCGCGGAAAGATATTGAATGTGGAGAGAGCTCGCATCGACAAGATGCTCGCATCGAAAGAAGTACGGTCTTTGGTTATAGCTATGGGAACATCGATCGGAGACACCTTCGATATTTCCAAGGTTCGCTATCATAAGATAATAATCGCCACGGATGCGGATGTGGACGGTTCGCATATCCGTACGCTTTTACTTACTCTTTTTTATAGATACTTCCGTGAAGTTATCGATGCAGGATATATTTACATCGCCCAGCCACCGCTATATAAGATTAAGAAGGGCAAGGAGATATCTTATGCATATACTGACGAAGAAAAGGTAAAGATCATCGGCAAGGGCGCGGATGTGAGTGAGATTCAGGAAGCTGAAAGTCCCGAACAAAGTGAGGGATTAGAAACCGAAAGAGAGGAGGCGCCTGAAGAAGTCGCAAAAAAGGCAAACAAAATACACATCCAGCGCTTCAAAGGTCTCGGAGAAATGAATCCGGAAGAATTGTGGGAGACGACCATGGATCCTGCGCACAGAGTGCTTAAGAAAGTAAATATTGATGATGCCGAAGAGGCGAATAAAGTTTTCGATATTCTCATGGGCTCCGAAGTTCCTCCTCGAAAGTCCTTTATTCAATCAAACGCTAAATTGGCGGAAATTGATATCTAGTTATGAAAATTAACGTTGGGTCAAAAAATATCACTAAAATTGAGGCTGTTAAAGAAGCATTCAATGAATTTCCTAATTTTACTAATTCAACTGTTGTGGGTGTAGAAGTAGATTCTGGGGTTCATAAACAACCAAAAAGTATTGATGAAACAGTACAAGGCGCAATGAATAGAGCTAAAAGTGCTTTTAATGATTGCGACTTGTCTGTGGGATTAGAAAGTGGGCTTATCGTAGTTCCTAATACTAAAAGTGGTTATATGGATATAACCATGTGCGCTATTTATGATGGTAAGGTTTTTCATTTAGGTGGCTCTTCGGCTTTTGAATATCCAAAATCAATGATTGATCTAGTTTTCAGTAAAGATTATGACATTAGTGAAGCAGCTAAAGCCGTCGGTTTCTCTCATGATGACAATCTTGGCGAAAGAGAAGGGATGATAGGTGTTTTAACAAAGGGAAAATTAAACAGACAAGGGTACAGCAAGCAAGCAGTTATTACAGCACTTATTCATTTACTAAACCCTGAACATTACTGAGAATGATTAGATTATTTCTTAGCCTCACATCAATTTATACTATGATATATCGTAGTATAAGATTATTTACTTTATTTACTCAAAATCTTTAAATATTTTCTTCCAACGACCTCGTCCTGCTTTAGGGTGTAATGTTCCACCAGCTGTAAGTAGAAATTCAATTAAATCTAAAACCCCTTTTTGCTTTTTGTTTGCAATTTTTAGAATTATATTGTATTTACCATTCTCAATATTTAGTGACGTCTTTGCCACCGTTGAAGGGCTTACGCGTAATATATCAACAATACGGTGCTGTGGGATCTCTTTACTTAGGAGAAGTATTATTGCAAGTCGCTTAGATAGCATTATCTTTTCAGTATAGGTAAAAAGCTCTTGAAACAGAGGATATAAATCGTTGTCTTCTGAGGCCTGCCCGAAAGTGGAAAGTAGCTTTTTGTTTAATTTATTAAGAGTTTCTTTCTTAAGTTTTTTACTAGAAACGTGAGGCATATATTATATTATACTACAATATATCGTAGTATAGTAAATATCGTAGTACAGTAAATTGTGACTTATTTCCGATTTTTTATTTCTTCAGTTAGTTTAGTTATCAATTCTTCTTTAGACATCTGCCCAAGCTGGCCAGCATCTCTGGACTCAAGAGTTACTTTTCCTGCTTCTATTTCTTTGTCTCCAATAACTATCCAATACGGGAGCTTGTTGTTCTTAGCATCTCTAACTTTACCTCCGAGGTTGCCGTCTTTGTCATCGAGCTCGGCGCGGATGCCTGCATTAGTGAGCATTTCAAAAACCTCTTTTGCATATTCATTATGATTTTCACGAACAGGGATTACTTTTACTTGTACCGGAGCAAGCCAGAGGGGAAAGTTTCCGGCTGTGTGCTCGATTAAGATGGAAAGGAACCTGTCTATGGAGCCCATAATAGCGGCGTGGAGCATCACGATTCTTTCTTGTTCACCTTTTTCGTTTATACAAAAAAGATCAAATCGTTCCGGCTGATTCATATCCATTTGGATGGTTGCCACTTGCCACTCTCTTCCGATTGCGTCTTTGGCCATGAAGTCTAGCTTCGGCCCGTAGAAGGCCGCCTCGCCAACTCCCTCGAACCAGTCCACGTTCTTAGAGGTGACTATTTCTCTAAGTGTCGTCTCCGCATGTTCCCATTTATCCGCTCCACCTAAATACTTTTCAGGCTCTTTTGGGTCGCGGATGGACAGGCGGACTCTTAAAGAAAAACCGAAAGCATTATAAAAATCCTGCACTATGTCCCAGACTTTTAGGAATTCTTCCTTTACCTGCGACATTCGGCAGAACACGTGCGCATCGTCTTGGGTAAAGCTTCTTACTCGGGAAAGTCCGGAGAGTTCACCTGACTGTTCGTCGCGGTAGCAGGTGGTGCTGTTGCAGTATCTTTGTGGGAGTTCTTTGTAGCTCCACTGTTTACGGTCGTATATCTGGGTGTGGTGCGGACAGTTCATTGGCTTCATTGCGAACTCGTGTCCTTCGCGGGTTGTGATCCGAAACAGCTCGTCTTTAAACTTATCCCAGTGTCCGCTTTTTTCGTAAAGGTCTTTTTTGGTTATATGAGGTATTTCTACTTTGACATAACCTCTCTTTTCGCGGAGCTCCCAGACGAAATCATCAAGAAGATTCCTCAGAATCGTACCTTTCGGCGTCCAGAGAGGAAGGCCGCTTCCTACCAATTCGGAGAATACGAAAAGGTCGAGCTCCTTACCTAATTTTTTATGATCTCTTTTTTCTGCCTCTTCTCTTTGTGTTAAATACGCATCTAGCTCTTCCTTCGTTTCAAAAGCTAGTCCGTAAACACGGGTAAGCATTTTATTCTTCTCGTCTCCGCGCCAGTAGGCTCCGGCCACGCGGTCGAGCTTGAAGGCATCTGCCTTAATCTCGCTCATATCTTCCGTATGTCCGCCCTTACACAAGTCCCAATAATTTCCAGACTTGTAAAAAGATACTTTTGATCCATCCTTGGTAAATTCATCAATCAATTCGTGTTTGTACGGATTGTCAGGATATTCTTTCTTGGCCTCGTCGGCAGATAGCTCTGACCGTTCGAAGGTTTTCCAAGAAGGAAGTATTTTACGCATCGTCTTTTCGATTTTAGGTAAGTCAGTGTCAGAGATAGGGGAAGAGAACTCAAAGTCGAAATAAAAGCCGTTGTCTATGGCTGGTCCGATGGTGCGTTTGGTGTCCGGATAAAGCTCCATCACAGCCGCCGCCAGCAGATGGGCAAGCGAGTGTCTAAGATTGGCCAATTTCTCTGTCTTTTCCATATAAGAATTATAATAGCACACTTTTCCCTATGCAAAAATTGCTTTTCGAACGCAATATGCTAGTATATGGACATTATGGTAGTACGAATGAGGCACACAAAATCGCATACGAAAAACAGGCGCTCCCACCACGCTCTTAAAAGCACCTCTTTTGCCAAGTGCGAAAACTGCAAAGGGCTCAAGCGACGCCACACAGTATGTGCGTCCTGTGGCTTTTATCGTGGTAAGAAAATCCTAGATTTAGTAAAAAAAGCGGAAAAGAAACAAAAGAAGGCGAAAGCGAAAGCAGCAAGTAAATAATTATTGCACCCCTCGCGCCGAGCGCTAAAAGGATGCACTTAAATTATTCTTAAGTTAAACTTGCTTCGCTCATTAATTTATGGCAAACAGGCACCTTTCTAGATCAATAGTTCTCCAGACTCTATTCGAATTAGATTTTAATAAATCGGAAGGTATAGATGTGCGTCAGGCAGTCAGTCGCAATATCAAAGAGTTCGCCCTCGGATTGGAGGACGATACTTTCGTATTCACGCTGGCGGATATGGTCATCAAAAAGAAGGGGGTTATCGACGAAATAATAGAAAAAGCCGCGCCGGACTGGCCCATAGAAAAGATCTCTGTCGTAGATCGCAATATTTTGCGAATTGGGCTCACCGAGCTTCTTTTTGGTGACCGCAAGGAAGTGCCGCCGAAAGTGGCCATCAACGAAGCCATTGAGCTTGCCAAGACATTCGGTGGAGAGAATTCTGGCAAGTTTGTAAACGGAGTTTTGGGCGCGGTTTACAAAGAAATGGGTGAACCAGGCAAGAGTGAGACCAGCAAGCGGAAAAAATCTGACGAGAAGATAGACATAACAAAATTACCAGTTGAGACCTTGGGTGGAGCCCTAGTCTATACTAAGAAGAATAATGAAATTTATTTCGCTTTAGTTCATGATGTCTTCGGATATTGGACTTTATCTAAGGGTAAACTCGAAAATGGTGAGGATTTGTCTGTAGGTATTCTGCGCTCGCTCAAAAAAGAAATTGGTTTAGATATTACCCTCAAGGAGAAGCTTGGGGAAAATGAATATGTGGCCACTCATCCCGAAAAAGGCAAAACTCTAAAAAAGGTGGCGTACTTTTTGGCTGAAAGTGAATATAAGGACCTTGAGCTTGAGAAGTCTGGAGGCCTAGATAAGGCGGAGTGGTTTCCGCTCTCGCGTATACCTGAGCTTCGGATATATAATGACATTATTCCGCTTATTGCCAAGGCTGTAGAAATTATTAGTAAAAAATAATTTATGATTAATTTTTCAGATTTTGAGAAGAAGACAAAAATAATTTTTAAAGACAAGGATTTGCTTCGTCAGGCTTTTGTTCATCGCTCATATATCAATGAGAATCCCTCCGCGGGAATCGCGCACAACGAACGCTTAGAATTCCTAGGCGACGCGGTGCTCGAGCTTGTGGTGACGGATTATCTATATAAAAAATATAAGAGCTACACAGAGGGGGAGCTCACGGCTGTGCGCTCCGCCTTGGTAAACGCCATCATCATCTCAGAAGCAGCATCCATAGCCGGCATGAACGATTACCTACTTCTTTCCAAGGGAGAGTCCAAAGACAATGGCAAAGCTAGGCAGTACATTCTTGCAAACACATATGAAGCATATGTTGGTGCTGTGTTTTTGGATCAAGGACTCAAAGCAGCCGAGAAATTCATCACCACTTCGCTTCTTCATAAAACAGAAGAAATAGTAAACAAGAAGCTTTGGCGCGACGCTAAGAGCTTAGTACAAGAGAAGGCTCAGGAATTCGCTTCGGTTACTCCAGCTTACAAGGTAATGCGTGAGTCTGGACCAGATCACGATAAACATTTTACAGTGGGTATTTATTTTGGAAATGCGTTGATTGCCGAAGGTAAAGGCAAGAGCAAACAAGAGGCCGAGCAAAAAGCGGCAGAAGCAGCTTTGAAAGCGAAGCACTGGCTCGACTAAATTAAAATTATGCGACTTAAGACCATAGAATTAAACGGTTTCAAATCTTTTGCTCAAAAAACCGCTTTGGAGTTCGATAGTCCGATAGTAGCAGTAGTAGGCCCAAATGGGTCTGGCAAGTCCAATGTAGTCGAAGCTATTCGCTTTGTGTTGGGCGAACAGTCGATGAAGTCAATGCGCGGAAAGGGTGGATCGGATCTTATTTTCAAAGGATCGAAAAATTTATCAAAAGGCACCAAGGCCACTACGACGATACATTTCCATAACAAGGACAAGGTTTTTAAGCTGGGAAATGACTTTGGCGAGAACATAAACCTCAATTACGATCTTATTTCTATTTCCCGTGAAGTTCATTCCGACGGAATGAACAAGTACATCCTAAACGGCACGGAAGTAAGGCTGAAAGACATCAATCAACTGCTTTCCTCGGTAAACATCGGTGCTTCTGGGCACCACATAATTTCTCAAGGTGAGGCCGATCGGATACTGAATGCCAATTCTAAAGAACGCAGAGAAATGATAGAGGACGCACTAGGGTTAAAGATTTACCAGTATAAGATAAAGGAAAGTTCTCGTAAACTTGAACGAACCAACGAGAATATGAAAGAAGTCAGTATGCTTCGCCGAGAAAATGCCCCGCATCTTAATTTTCTCCGCAAACAAGTGGATAAATTTGAGAAGACGAAAGAAATCGAAGCGGAACTTCTCGCCCTATACAGAGAATATCTAAAAAAAGAAAGCTTATATCTAGAAGAAGAGAAAGAACGGCTCTTGGTGGAAAAAAACAAACTAAGTCGAGAGATCGAAATACTTGCCGGTAAAATTTCTCAAACCGAAGATGGAGGCGCAAAGGAAGGCAATAAAAAAATCGAGGAGCTCCGGGTGGTGGAAGCTAGAATGAATGAAATACGGAGTGGTAAGGGAGAACTCGAACGCAAACTCGGCCGTATTGAGGGCATACTGGAATCCAAAGAGTTAAAGATCAAACTATCTGGCAGATGCCCGACTTGCGGAAGCGAGATTAGGGAAGTGGGGGCGGAACAGATTGAGAGCAGGCAGAACAACGAAAAGGAAGTAGCGGAACTGAAGACTTCGCAAACTACTATTACAAGAGAGATGGAAAAGCTAGTGGAAGAAGAAGGTAAACTTTCCTTGTCGATAGCAACCTTAAAGGAAGAGATAAATAAAGAAATGGAATCTTTGCGCGATAAAGAACGCGAGAAATTTAGTCTGAAGGTTCGACATCAGGAGTTGTCCTCAGCTATGTCTCTTATAAATGTACGCTTGGAAAATTTGGAAAGAGAAGAAAATCAGTTTGAAACAGAAATAAAAGAAGGAACAGTGCTCGTCGGGGCAGGGATATTATCATACAAGGAATTTCAAATAGAAGACGAGCTGGACAGATTACATCAGGAAGAAGCCAAGAAGAAGATCGACCGTTTGAAGATCAAACTTGAGGACGCTGGCCTCGGCAACGGCGCAGAAATAATGAAAGAGTTTAAAGAAGTCTCCGAGCGCGATCAATTTCTCGCTAAAGAAATGGAAGATTTGGCTAAAAGTATTGAGTCCTTAAATCAGCTGATGGCGGAACTCAAAGAAAAGATAGATTTTGAATTCAAGGAGGGCGTGAAGAAAATAAATGTGGAATTTCAGGAATTCTTTTCTCTTATGTTCGGCGGTGGTACAGGCACTCTCAATATTGTAGTAGAAAGCAAGCGCCGAAAATCTGACGATGAACTCGAAGGAGTAGATGAGAGAGAGATAGCCTTTGAGCAGGGTATTGAGATAAATGTGTCTTTACCGCACAAAAAAGTCAAAGAATTGCATGCATTGTCGGGTGGAGAACGATCGCTAACTTCTATCGCTCTTCTTTTCGCGATGTCTCAAGTGAATCCGCCGCCTTTCCTAGTCTTAGATGAAACGGATGCCGCATTGGACGAAGCGAACTCCAGAAAATACGGAAACATGCTTGAAAAGCTTTCGAAGCATTCTCAACTGATAGTAGTCACTCACAATCGAGAGACGATGTCCCGCGCCGGAATGCTTTACGGAGTCACTATTGGCTCCGACGGTGCGTCTAAGCTCCTCTCCGTCAAATTTGACGACGCTGTGCAGATAGCGAAATAAATTTAAATAACTTCTTCGAAGATTATTTCTTCCTCTACGCCTTCGGTGGCTATGGCAGGCTGGAAGAATTTATTTATTTGGGTGATATTTTTCTTAACTGACATACTACCATCCTCGCGGAGCCTGATTTCGAGCAACATCCCGATCATCGTCGGTTCACTCCAAGATTGGTCAAAGATGAAGTTCCCCAAGGAGTAGGCGATATATGCGTCTTTATAGACTTCAGTATCTTGCACCACATGTGGATGGTGCCCGATTATAATCTTCGCTCCGTGATCAACAGCCCGGTGTGCCAGGTATTCCTGTCGATTATTGTGAATAGGTTTGTATTCGTCTCCGAAATGAAAGGATACGATTAGGAAATTTACTTGCGCCGCCGCCGCTTCGACTATTTCTGCGAACCTAGGATCATTTGCGAGAAGCAATCCAGCATTGTCTTCCTGTACTTCCATCCAGCTTGGGCCGACATCTGAGAAGGCAAGAAAGCCTAGCTTTATCCCATTTTTTTCTATAATGGTTGGAGCTTCCGCTTCTGCTCTAGTCATACCTCCTCCAGTAAAAGGTATGTTTGCCTGGTTGAGGCGGGTCATAGTATCTTCATAGGCTTCTTTTTTCCAGTCACCTACATGGTTGTTGGCTAGCGAAAGTATATTTATACCCGCATTTTTAAGCGCGTCTATCACACTTATATCCATCCTGAAGGAATATAAATTTCTTAAATCTGTGCCTTTGTCTGAGGCTGGGCCTTCCAAGTTGGCAAAAACGACGTCAAAAGTTTTCAGAAATCCAAGGAATTCAAAAAGCTTATTGTAGTCGCTTCCTAAATTTTTATTGACCGAAGCCCTGACCCCTCGTGCGGCCATAATATCTCCGCCGAAAATCATATTTACAGATTGAAGACCCTCTGGTTCTTTTTCGGTAGGGGTTAGTTCTCCGACAGTAAGTGGGTTTTGATTGACCGCCTCAGGTCTACGCTCAACCAACCACCAAGCAAATACCCCGATGAGGATTAACAATAATATTCCCGCAAATAATTTTATTTTTGAATTCATATTTTTATATTAATGAATAATCTATTGTTTTTCTCTCCAAATCAGCGGCTTTTACTTTTATTTTTACCTTATCTCCGAGGCGATATCTCTTTTTCTTTTTCTGTCCCACCAGTTCTAGCTTCTTTTCGTTGAAGACATAAAAGTCATCAGTGAGATCTCGCACTCGCACCATACCTTCACATTTGGTTTCAATTTCTTCTACATACATACCCCATTCGGTAATACCAGAGATGATGCCATTGAAAGTTTCGCCTAGGCGCTTGCTCATATATTCCACCTGCTTATATTTAATGGAAGCCCGTTCTGCGTCGGCAGCTCGTTTTTCTTGTTCAGAAGAAATTTTCGCCACTTCCTCGAGCGCCAACCAATTAGCTCGGAGTTTTTGCTTTGGAGTTTTTTTATTTAATAAGTGATCTGTAAGTAGGCGGTGCACGATGATGTCTGGATATCTGCGGATTGGGGAAGTGAAGTGTGTATAGTATTGGAAAGCGAGGCCGTAGTGACCGATATTTTGAGTGGAGTAAACAGCTTTGGCCATACTCCGCACCACCGCTCTCTGAACAGTATCTCTGATAGTCTCATCTGCCGCTTTACCAGAAAGATTTTTGAGCAGGTTGTTTATTTCATGAGTAGGTATGATGCCTTCACGCAAAGAAACCCTGTGGCCTAAGCTTCGCAAGAAGAAAGAAAGATCAAGCATCTTTTCTTTATTTGGCAAATCGTGTATACGGTAGATGAATGCTTCGTCTGCTCTAAGGTCGGGTTTCTTCGTCTTGTTCCTACCGTGTGCATCTTTCGGCGAGAGGGCTTCGGCCACCTGACGGTTGGCAAGCAACATGAACTCTTCGATGAGTTTATTGGAGTCACCACGAACTTTCTTGATGACCTTAACGGGTGTGCCGTTTTTATCGAGCACAAACTTCACTTCTTCCTGTTCTAGAGAAATAGCGCCCTTGCTGAATCTTTCTTTGGTCAGTTTCTTTGCTAAGGTATTTAACATTGAGAGTTCTTTGTGAAGCGGCGCTCCCACTTTCTTAATGGAAATTTCAGCTTCCTCATAACTAAATCTTTTTTGAGAATGAATGACGCTTTTACCAAACCAGGCTTTCTTTACTCTAGTTCCGTCATCAATTATGAAGACGGCGCTCATAGTCAAGCGGTCTTTATTGGGCACTAGACTGCATAGATCGTTGGACAACACTTCAGGAAGCATGGGAATGGTACGATCCACCAGATATACCGATGTTCCACGCTCCTTGGCCTCAGCATCCAATCCGCTTCCACTCTTAACATAATGCGACACATCTGCGATATGGATTCCTATTTCATACTCGTTTTTGTCGAGTTCTCGGAAGGACAGGGCATCATCGAAATCTTTTGCATCGGATGGGTCAATGGTGAAAGTGAGAATTTTTCGGAAATCGCGCCTACCGACATAATCACTTGCTTGTATGCCCCGGCGCTTTATTTCAGTTGCTTCGCGTTCTGCTTCTTCTGAAAGTTCCGCCTCGAATCCTTTCTCGATTGCGATAGAATACATTTCCGTATCATTGTCTCCTGGGCGACCGAGTATTTTTATTACTTTGCCTTCTGGTGCTTTGCGCGCATCTTTCCAAGCGATAATCTTTACGAATACTTTCTCACCTGGTTTAGCGTTGCCAAGCGATTGCTCGGGAATAAGTATATCGGTGTACATTCGGATATCGTCTGGCTTCAGAAAAAAAGCATTATTTTCTTTTTCCAGTACCCCAGCGAAGCTTGCTTTGTGGCGTCTTATTATTTCGAGCACTTCCGCTTTCTGTCTGCTTTGAGATTTACCAAGTGGCGCTATTTTTACCCAGTCCCCATGAAGCGCGGTATTGAGGTCGTGCGGACTAATTTCAAAATCTTCCCCGATTCCTTCAACTGATACATAGCCTGTGCCCTTAGATGAGATTGATATGCTGCCTTCGTGCCGATTGCCGTTTTTGGTCTTTGCGGGCTTATTCTGATGTTTCATTCTGTCATTATAACATAAAAACTAAGGCGGTATTGCAATTTTCCATCTTTGTGTTAAGCTGACTTTATGTTAAAAATACGATTACAGAGAATAGGCAGAAAGAACGACCCGGCGTTTCGCGCTGTATTGACTGATTCTAGGAACAGCACAAAGAGCGGTAGATTTCTAGAAATATTAGGCACTTATAATCCTAAAGCTAAGGAAAAGACAGAGGAGACTAATTTCAACACGGAGAGAATAAATCACTGGGTTAGCAAGGGAGCCAAACTGTCTGACACGATGCATAATTTTCTTGTTTCTCAGGGCGTCATCAAAGGTAAGAAAATAAATGTTCTTCCGAAGAGAAAGCCGACGGTCAAGCGTAAGGAGTTGAAAGCTAAGAAATAATTTTGTATACTGAAAGCAGGTAGAAATTATAGTGAATAGTCAGCACTATTAAAATTTATTAAGAAAAGTAATTCAGAAAAACAATATGGAATCAGAAGCAGATAAGATATTTCTAGAATATGTAGTCAAGGCTCTCGTAGACAATCCCAACGATGTAAAGATCGAGCGTACTGTGGACGAAATGGGTGTGCTCATTACTCTTACTGTAAATCCTGCCGATATGGGTAAAATAATCGGACGAATGGGCAATACTGCGAAGGCTATTCGTACACTGCTCCGCATTATCGGAATGAAGAATAATGCTCGCGTTAATTTGAAAATCAACGAACCAGAAGGCGGTACAGGAGGTATGAGGCACGAGTCTCACGAATCGCACATCAGCCCGACTGGCAACAACACCAACAGCGGTATGGGCAAGGCCCCAAGCACTCTTAAGTCTGTGGATGAGGCAATGGATGAACTGAAAGGAATTTAATTTAAAAAATCCCCCGAAAGGGGGATTTTTGATATAATGCCAAAAATGCGTTTTCATATAATTACAATCTTTCCAGATATTTTCGATTCATATTTAAATGAGTCTATTGTAGGGCGAGCAATCAAGAATAAACATATCTCAATAAAATTTTACAATCCTCGTGATTTTATTAAGGCACCCAAAAATAATTATCGGCCGGTGGACGACCGTCCTTACGGCGGCGGTCCGGGAATGGTTATGCGCGCGGAGCCCGTAGTCCACGCAGTAGCGAAGGCCCTGAGCACAGTGAAGGGCAAGAATAAGAAAATCAAAATAATAAATTTTTCGCCATCTGGTAAAAAATTTATAACTGACTATGCCAAAAATTCTGTGAAAAAATACACCGATATTATTTTAATTTGTGGTCGTTACGAAGGTGTAGACGCTAGAGTAAAGAAAATTTTTAAAGCAGAGGATGTTTCTGTAGGAGATTATGTCCTTACTGGAGGCGAGCTACCAGCTATGATCTTGATAGACAGTATTTCCCGTCAGATAAAAGGTGTGCTAGGTAAATATGAGTCGTTGGAAGAAGAAAGAGTTTCAACTGGGGAGGTTTATACCCGCCCAGAAATTCTTAAATATAAGAATAAAAATTACAAAGTTCCGAAAGTACTGCTTTCAGGCGACCATAAAAAGATAGAAGAATGGAAGAAAAACAATAAATAAGATAATTTTAAGAAACTTGGATTTCGAGGTATAATTATCAAAGGGAGGCGTTCTTATGAATGAGCATCGGGATTTTCCGGACTCGAGCAATGCCAACGTGTTGATTTTTCGGCAAAGGATCAGAGAGGCGGTGGAAAAAGTCGAGGAGCGGCTGCCCAACAGTATGCATTTTGGAATCTATTTCCAAACTGCTTTCTGCATCGAGGCAGTTCGATGGGTGCGGGACAACCTGAGTGATTATGCGATCAAAGAGAAAGTCATGGGCAAAGTCGATCAATCGATCGGCTGGAATGTGCTTACGCAGTCGGAGCGATCATCCTTGGTCGACGAGCTGCACGAAGCAGTCATCAAGTGCCGAGACGCATATCATTCCTTACCCGCAGGCAAGTGAGTATCCTTAGGGTTTTAAAAAATCATCCGTCCGCCGGCAGTCGAACCGCAAAGTTCGCCCCGGCGGACTTTGTCTTGGGTAAATATTGCCCATTTGACAATTATTACAAAAAAGAGTAAGCTATTATAGATTCATTGATTGAGTATCGGATGCAATCTCCTTATTAATAAGCCTTTAAAGGCGTTTTTTAATTTATGCATACGATAAAAGCTCGTCCCAAGAAGTATTTTTCTAGGTATAAGAAACCGCTAGCCCCGTTTCCGAATCTGATAGAAGCTCAGGTTAAGAGCTTCAAATGGATGGCGGAAAAAGGCATCAGCGAGGTCTTCAAAGAATTTTCTCCGATTCAGGATTATTCCGGGAAGAAATTTCAGCTCGAGTTCACATCTTTTTCTCTTGGGGAATCTAAGACCAGCGAGAATGATTCTAAAGTCAACAAGCTCTCTTACCAAGGGCTTTTGAAGGCACGAGTAAAACTCACAAACAAGATATTGGGTACAGTTAAGGAGCAGGAAATATTTATGTCTGAGCTTCCTTTGATGACACCTCATGGTACTTTCATAATAAACGGAGTAGAGCGGGTGATAGTTCCCCAGCTTGCTCGCAGCTTCGGAGTATTCTTTACAGACTCAGAAATTAAAGGTAAGCGATTTTTTGGGGCGAAGATAATCCCGGCTCGAGGTGTTTGGATCGAAGTTGAGTCTGATCCAGACGGAGCCATATACATAAGAATAGATAAGAAACGAAAATTCCCAGCTACAGCGCTACTTCGCGCAATGGGTTATGAGACCAACGAAATGATGCTAAGTGCAGTCAGTAAAAATCCCAAGGCAGAGGAGGCATTGAACATTTGCTTGGCCAAAGATTCAGCAAAGACTCAAAATGATGCATACATCGATATATACAAAAGACTTCGTGATGGAGATATGGCTACCGCAGAGAATGCTAAAGAATTTATAAACTCCCTTTTCACTAGTGAGCGATATGATCTTTCGCCAGTTGGGCGCTTTAGGTTCAACCAGCGCTTTGGTAAGCCTATGGATGGAGGAGAGATGGGTCGTCGAACTATTTCTAAGGAGGACTTAATGACGGTCATCACTCACATCATTGCCTTAAATGGTACTCCCGGAGCGCAGTCTGACGACATAGACCACTTGGGTCAAAGGCGTGTACGGTTCGTCGGCGAGATTCTGCAGCAAAAGATCCGCACGGGTATGATGCAAATCAAAAGAAATATTCAGGACCGTATGTCCATCATCGATGTGGACACAGCGATGCCGATTCAGATCATTAACCAAAGACCACTCCAAGCGCGCATTAAGGAATTTTTTACGACCAACCAGCTGTCTCAATTTATGGCGCAGGAAAATGTGCTGTATGAGATGGAGCACTTACGCACTCTCTCCGCACTCGGACCAGGCGGGCTCACCCGTGAGCGAGCAGGACTCGAAGTTCGAGATGTGCACCCTTCCCACTATGGACGAGTATGTCCTATCCATACGCCTGAAGGTCCGAACATCGGTCTTATTTTGCACTTATCCACTTATGCTAAGATCAACGAATTCGGAATAATCGAGACTCCTTATATCAAAGTAAAAAACGGTAAGATAACCAATGAAATGGTTTATTTGAATGCACTCGAGGAGGAAAAATATAACATAGCCCATGCAGGCATCCCGTATGACGAGGATGGTAAGATAACCGAACCGAAAGTCGCAGCAAGAGTCAAGACCGAACCGGGAACAATAGCTCGAGAAGAAGTGGATTTCATAGATGTCGCTGCAAATCAAGCATTCTCATTGGCTACTTCTATGATTCCTTTTCTCGAGCATAACGATGCTAACCGAGCACTGATGGGATCAAATATGCAGAAGCAAGCAGTGCCTTGCGTATTACCCGAAGCTCCTTTGGTGGCAACAGGCATAGAAGAGCTCGCATCCCGTGATTCCGGACGCTTGGTGATTGCTGAAGAAGACGGTGTGGTGTCTTATGTGGATGCGAAAAAAGTAGTAGTTTCCGGAAAGAGCGAAAAGACCTACACGCTTGTAAATTTTCTCCGCAACAACAACTTTTCGACCTTTCATCAGCGCGGAGCAGTAAATGTCGGACAGAAGGTTAAGAAAGGCGATGTGCTTGCGGATACTTCGAGTACCGTGGGTGGACAGATCTCAATCGGGCAGAATATATTTATTGCTTTCTTGTCATGGTCCGGAGCAAACTACGAAGACGCAATCATTGTATCTGAAAGACTAGTAAAGAAAAGTAAATTTACATCGGTGTATGTAGAAGAGTTCGTCTGCACTGTTCGCGATACCAAACTCGGACCCGAAATTACCACACGCGATATTCCTAATGTTGGTGAACTCAAGTTAAAAGATTTAGATGAAGACGGCATAGTACGCATCGGTGCTGAAGTCAGAGAAAATGATATCCTTGTGGGTAAAATAACTCCAAAGGGCGAGACAGAGCTCACGCCTGAAGAAAGATTGCTTCGTTCTATTTTCGCTGAGAAGGCTCGCGATGTAAAAGACACCTCGCTCCGAATGGAGCACGGTAAGCGCGGAAGAATCATAGGAGTTAAAATTTTCTCTCGCGATTTGGGTCATTCGCTCGAAGCGGGTATCATCAAGAAGATTGTGATAGAAGTAGCTCAGATCAGAAATATATCTGTCGGGGACAAGCTCTCTGGACGCCATGGAAACAAGGGAGTCATCTCTACGATTTTGCCGGAAGAAGATATGCCTTACACTGCAGATGGAACTCCAATAGATATTATTCTTTCTCCGCTAGGTGTGCCTTCTCGTATGAATCTAGGTCAAATTCTCGAGATGCACCTAGGTATGGCCGCTAATTCTCTGGGGTATCAGGCCATCGTGCCGCCATTTTTGGGTGCTAAGCATGACGAAATCAGAGAAGAATTAAAGAAAGCCGGATTGCCGGAAACTGGCAAGCTAAAGCTCTACGATGGGCGTACAGGAGAGCCTTTCGAGCAAGATGTGGCGGTGGGTTATATGTACATGCTCAAATTACACCACATGGTGGAAGACAAAATTCATATGCGTTCTATCGGACCCTACTCGCTCATCACTCAACAGCCTCTCGGTGGTAAAGCCCAAGGTGGCGGGCAGAGATTCGGAGAAATGGAAGTCTGGGCTTTGGAAGGATACGGCGCAGCCTATACTCTTCGGGAAATGTTGACCATCAAGTCAGACGATATAAGTGGCCGATCTGCGACATTCGATTCGATTATTAAAAACGAAATTATTAGACCGCCTAACTCTCCGGCCTCCTTTAATGTCCTCTTGAATTATTTGCGTGGACTGGCCTTGGATGTGAATTTGAAAAAATCAGGCGACAGAGGTTTAGAGACAGATAATTAAAAAATAAAAATAATAATATGAAAACTCTAAATACAACTGAATTTGATCACATCACGCTTAGGCTGGCGAGTCCGGAGCAAATAAAAGAATGGTCCTTCGGAGAAGTGACCAAGCCTGAGACGATAAACTACCGTACCGGACGAAGCGAGCGAGGAGGTCTTTTCGACGAGAAGATATTCGGGCCGGAAAAGGATTACGAATGTTACTGCGGAAAGTACCGCCGCATCCGTTATAAGGACATTATCTGCGAAAAGTGCGGAGTCGAAGTTACTCGATCGATCGTTCGTCGGGAACGCATGGGGCATATCGAGCTTTCCACACCTGTATCCCACATCTGGTTTCTAAGAGGTGTTCCGTCTCGAATGAGCATACTCCTAAACATTTCCGTATCTGATCTGGAGAAGGTCATTTATTTTGCTGGTTATATAATTACGAAAGTTCACGAAGATGAGAAGAAGACTGTCGTCGAAAATTTGGATAGGGAATACAAGGCGAAGTTGAAAAATTCTGCCGACGATGAAACTCGTGAAAAGCTAAAGTCCCTACTTTCGATCACCAAAAAAGAAATAGGTGAAATTTACGAAGGCAAGGTGCTAAATGAAATTTCATTCCACCACTATTCTCTGAAATACGGGACTTGCTTTGAGGCAAACATAGGCGCGGAAGCTATCTATTCAATTTTCAAGAATCTAGATTTGAACAAACTGAAAACCCACACCGAAACGATGATAGAGAAGGCGAGCGTCGTTGAAAAAGAAAAATTACAAAAACGGCTTTCTCTTATCCGGGCGATGACTTATGCAGATATTCGTCCAGAATGGATGTTCTTGACGGTAATTCCTGTGATTCCTCCTGTGCTTCGGCCTATGGTGGCGCTCGATGGTGGCCGTCATGCTACTTCGGACTTAAACGACCTTTATCGTCGGGTGATAAACCGAAACAACCGTTTGAAGAAACTGAAGGAAATCAATGCTCCAGATGTAATTTTGCGTAACGAAAAAAGAATTATTCAGGAGGCTGTAGACGCACTTATAGACAATTCTATCGCCAAACAAAACGACGGCGCTGCTATGAGTCAATCTCAGAAGCGACCCCTAAAATCTCTTTCTGACAACCTAAAATCCAAGCAAGGTCTTTTCCGCCAGAACCTGCTCGGTAAGCGCGTAGACTATTCTGGCCGATCTGTGATCGTCGTCGGTCCACAGCTGAAATTGAATCAGTGTGGACTGCCGAAACATATGGCGCTGGAGCTATTTCGCCCCTTTGTCATTTCCAAGATACTTCAAGCTGAACTTGCTTTCAACATCCGAGGGGCCAATAAATTGATCGAGGAGCGAACCAGCGAAGTGTGGGCGATGCTTGAAGAGGTGATAGCTGGCAAGTATGTGCTCCTAAACCGTGCGCCTACCCTGCACCGTCTCGGTATTCAGGCTTTCAACCCTATACTTATCGAAGGCAATGCGATTCAAGTGCATCCGCTTGTCTGTCAGGCTTTCAACGCTGACTTCGATGGTGACCAAATGGCAGTATATGTTCCTTTACTTGAGGAGGCACAGTGGGAAGCTAAGGAATTAATGGCGGCTAATAAGAATTTACTCAAGCCTCAAAACGGTGACCCGATCGTGCATCCATCCAAGGATATGGTGCTTGGAAGCTATTGGATGACTAAGAATTCTGACGGAGAGGCGGGCGAAGGAAAATATTTTTCCAGCCCAAACACAGCGATAACCGCTTATGAGTATGGCGTTGTTTCTCTTCGTGCTAAAATAAAAGTACTCGCGACAGATACTCCAAAATATAAGAAATTCGACGGAGGGATTTTCGACACTTCGGTCGGCAAATTGCTTTTCAATAGCATTCTTCCGAACGACTTCTCTTATATAAACGATGAGATGACCCAAAAGCGTATTTCTGCGCTAGTAGACGAGCTCATAATGCACTACGGAGTAGATGCTACACCACCAATACTAGACAAAATAAAAGCTTTCGGATTCAAATACTCCACGGTTTCTGGCACCACTTGGGGACTGGACAATGTTAAAGTGCCGGTAGACAAGCCAAATATAATTGCTAAAGGTAGGAAGCTCGAAGACGAGGTGGTCGCGCAGTGGCGGGATGGACTTCTTTCCGAAGATGAAAGATATCAGAAGATTATTGAAATTTGGACCCATGTCAAGAAAGATTTGGAAAAGATTCTTCCGATTACTCTAGATAAAAACGGTTCGACTTACGACTTGTTCACCTCAGGAGCACGAGGCACTATGACTTCCTTGGTGCAAATGACCGGAATGAAGGGCCTTATCCAAAACAACCAGGGTAAGACGCTCGAATTCCCAATCATACCTTCTTATCAGGAAGGTCTTTCACCGATCGAATATTTCGTCACCACGCACGGAGCCCGAAAAGGAGCATCGGATACTGCGCTTAACACAGCTAAGGCGGGATATTTGACGCGCCGACTCGTTGATGTCGCTCAGGATGTGGTCATTACTGAGGAGGATTGCGGTACCAAAGAAGGCAAAATGGTTTCCAAAGAAAATATCTCCGGAATCGAAATACCACTGTCAAAAAATATCCGTGGGCGCGTACTCGCAAGCGACTTGAAGAAAAAAGATGGGACCGTAGCTTACAAAAAAGGATTTTTGGTCACCAAGGAGGATGCTTACGATATCGAGGGAGCTGGATTCGAAGAAGTGTTCGTGCGTTCTCCTCTTACTTGCAAGACTGTCCACGGGCTATGCCAGATGTGCTATGGGCTGGACCTCGGACGCAATCATTTGGTTGACTTAGGCGAAGCGGTAGGCATTATCGCAGCGCAGGCTATCGGTGAGCCGGGAACCCAGCTGACACTCCGCACATTCCACGCTGGAGGCGTGGCAGGTACGGACATCACCACTGGTCTGCCTCGTATTGAAGAAATCTTTGAAAGGAGAATTCCTAAGAACCCCGCCATTGTATCTGAAACAGACGGTGAAGTGATGGCGATAGAGGATAAGGATGGCAAAGAAAAAATAATCAAGGTGCTTTCGGACCTGTCTGCGCAGGCAGGCTCCAAAGAAGACGGCAAGAAAAACGAAATGGAGTATGTAGTCCAGTTCCGACGAACACCGATCGTGAAGGTCGGAGACAAGGTAAAGAAAGGCGAACTTCTGACTGACGGTTCTGCGGATATTGCCGAGATATTCAAATTTGGTAGCAAGGAAATGGTAGAGGAATATATTATCCGAGAAATCAACAAAGTGTACGAATTACAGAGTGCTTCGATTTCTCGAAAACATACAGAAATAATAATTCGTCAGATGTTCTCTCGTCGCAAGATTAAGGATGCGGGTGAAACTAATTTCTCCGCCGGAGATATAGTCGAAAATACCGCTTTCATAGAAGAAAATGCCCGGGTGGCAGGATTGGGAGCTAAGGAGTCTAAAGCAGAAATAGTCGCTCTGGGAATCACCGAAGTTTCTCTTCGCACTAAGAGCTGGCTTTCCGCAGCTTCATTCCAGAATACTAACCGTGTCTTGATTGAGAACGCTGTAAAGGGCGGAGTAGATAATCTACGAGGACTAAAAGAGAATGTAATCATCGGCCGACTCATCCCAGCTGGAACTGGATTTAAGGCGAAAGTTAAAGAAGCTAAGGAGGAATAAAAACATATGAACTCTCCCGTTCAAAAAATTAAGGAGAGGCTTTCAATCGAAGAAGTGGTCTCTTCTTATGTAAAGTTGGAGAAAATGGGTCAGAACCTCAAGGCTCGTTGCCCGTTCCATAATGAGAAGACCCCTTCGTTCTTCCTTTCGCCTGCGCGGGGTAGCTATTATTGTTTTGGTTGTGGCGCAAAGGGCGACATATTTACTTTCGTAGAAGAATTCGAGGGTCTAGATTTCAAAGGCGCTTTGAAGCTCCTAGCAGAGCGTGCTGGTGTGCCGCTTGAAGCATATACCAAAGAATCAAAAGAAGCTGAAAATGAAAAGGAAAAGCTATATAGGGCGATGGAAGAGGCGACTTTGTTCTTTGAGAAGAATTTGAAAGAGAATCAGGAAGTATTGGAATATTTAAAGTTACGCGGATTAAATGAGAAAAGTATAGAAGATTTTAGGTTAGGTTTTGCTGTTTTAGATTGGCGCAAGCTATACGATTTCTTGAAGTCGAAAAATTTTACTGACTCTGAAATTGAAGGAGCAGGTTTGGCCAAAAAACCCGAGGATAGGAACAAGGCAATGTATGATAGGTTTCGTGGAAGAATAATGTTTCCGATTATGGATACGAGTGGCCGGGTGATAGCTTTCTCCGGGCGTATTTTCGAAGATGACGGTAAGAGCGCAAAATATTTGAACTCACCAGAGACGCCGATTTTTAGTAAGCATGCAGTGCTTTATGGGATGGATAAAGCGAAAGAGTCCATTAGGAAGAATAATTTCTCGATATTGGTGGAAGGGCAGATGGATTTGGTTTTGTCTCATCAAGCAGGCTTCAAGAATACTGTTGCGACTTCGGGGACTGCTCTATCTGAATCTACCATTAATAAGGAGAACGCAGTCAGCAATCTTGGTCTGCTTCGCCGTCTTTCTGGAAATATTGTTCTGGCATTTGATGCGGACAAGGCGGGGATAAATGCCACTCTCCGCGCAGGCAAAATAGCCCTATCGCTCGGCATGGATGTAAAGGTTGCTGACCTTCCGGAAGAGACCGACCCTGCCGACCTTATTCAAAAGGAAGGAGGGGGGGCATGGAAGGAGGCAATCCGTGGATCGAAACATTTGATCGAATTTATGCTTTCCAAAATTATAAAACAGACAGGCGGCGAAGAGCGAAAACTGGGACGAGAAATTAAGGAAAAAATATTACCTTATGTGGATTCGCTCGGTAGTTCGATAGAACAGATGTATTTTTTGAAAAAGATCAGCGAGTCCTCCAGCATACCCTTAGATGCGCTTAAGGAAGATCTGAAAAAAGTGGAGCAGGAATTAAAGTACGAAAAGAAGGAAAATGCCAGCGGTGGAGCAGACTTGCTTACGATTAAAAGAAAGGATTATATTTTACGCAGATTACTAGGTATTGTGCTCTGGCAAGAAGGTAAAACCGAGAAAGACATAGACATCGAAGCAGTTTTGTCTTCATTGGCTGAGATATTAAACATCGAAAAGGGGGAAGTATTGCGGGGCGCAGAAGAGAACAAGAATGATTTGATATTCGAAGCCGAAGTTTTTTACGGAGAAGGCGTAGACCTAAAAAAAGATTTATCAGAAATGCTTGGGAACCTGGGCGAAGAATATTTGAAAGAAGGGCTCCTCCGGAAAATGATGGAATTACAAGTAGTTGAAGAAAAAGGAGATTCGGTCGAATCTTCCAGAATCTTGAAAGAGATAAGTGAAATTAACAATAAAATACAAGAGATTAAAAACGGTCGCTTTTCCGCCAAAGGCGGATTAGCCTAGGGTTGAAAAAATTATCATAATAATTTAAAATATATGAAAAAGAAAACAAAAGACAAAAAAAGGAATAAAAAGAAGATTATAAGTAAGTCCCGACGCCCAAAGGGGTCGGGGTCCCGACTGAAAACGTCGGGGAAAAAATCAATCAAAAAGGTTGTAAAAAAGAAGGTTGCCCCGAAGAAAAAAATTAAAAAAGAAAAAGCCAAAAAGATTTCTACAAACCAAAAAAGAGCTGAGGCTCTAGCAATGACCTCTGATACTCTGATCGAGAAGGGTCGTAAGCGGGGATTTATAACTTATGACGAGATACTGAAGACTTTTCCTGACATCGAGAATAACATCCTTTTCTTAGATGAGCTTTACGAGAAGTTCGCGATTGCCGGCATCGATGTACTCGAAGGTGGCAATTTGCTTAACCTAGATACCGAGCTTTCAGACAAGGATCTTAATAAATCTATAATCAATGACTCCATCCAGATGTACCTCAAGGAGATAGGGCAGTACCCCCTCATTCACGCAAGCGAGGAGAAGGATTTGGCCAAGCGCATCGAAGCAGGCGACCTGGAAGCCAAGAATTTACTGGCCCGTGCCAACCTCCGCCTCGTAGTATCTATTGCCAAGAAATATGTAGGACGCAGTGCTAATCTGACGCTACTCGATCTAATTCAGGAGGGCAACCTGGGTCTCTTTAAGGCTGTAGAGAAATTCGATTGGACTAAAGGTTATAAGTTTTCAACTTATGCTACTTGGTGGATCAGGCAGTCTATTACTAGGGCTCTGGCGGATCAGTCGAGGACTATTCGTATTCCAGTGCACATGGTGGAAACTATTTCCAAATACAAGCAGACTCATCGTAGACTTTCTCAAGACCTAGGCCGCGAGCCTTTGGCTGAAGAGATTGCGACCGAAATGGGAATTCCCGTAGAGAAAATACATGTGATAGAAAATATTTCTCAAGAAACAGTTTCCTTAGAACAGCCAGTAGGTGACGATGACGACAAGTCGACCCTTGAGAATTTCATTCCAGACGACAAGATACTCCGCCCCGATCAGGAGTCTTCCCGTCGCATTCTCTCTGATCAGATTCGCGAGGTACTCGATGAGTTGAATCCAAAAGAAAGAAAGATACTCGAGATGCGTTATGGTCTGCTCGATGGTATTCAACACACCCTGGAGCGAGTAGGGGAAGAATTCGGAGTCACTCGTGAACGCATCCGTCAGATCGAAGCGAAAGTACACGAAAAGCTCCGCCAGCACGAAAAAATTTCGAGACTCAAGAATTACTTTGATTAAATTCCTATCTTATTTCCTTCAGTCTCTCGTTTACAATATTTAACGGTTGGGCACCAGGAATAGTATCCACTACTTTACCGTCAACTACGATGAAGGAGGAAGGAGTGCCGCTTACTCCGGCGAGATTACCACCATCGATATCCGCTTGGATTTTTGCCGCATATTTACCGGAAGATAAACAGGTGTTAAATGTATTTACATTGAGACCTAAAGACTGCGCCAGATTAGGCAACTCGGATAGAGAATAAGTTTCCTCAAATAATTTATCTGTGTAGGCCCAGAAAGCGTCATTGCCTCCTTGTTCCCAAGCACACTCAGTGGCTTCCGCTTTCTTAAAAGCATCAGGATGAAGAGCAGGAATGGGGTAGTGTCGATAGACCCAAGCTACATTCTGGTTGCTTGCTACTACTTGTTGCATCGTCTGGTGGAAAACTTTACAGTAAGGACAATCTAGATCTGAATACTCGACTATTATTATTTTTGCATTGGGATTGCCCACTATGTGGTCATCCTTGTTTATCGGGCTCATTTCCACAGATATATTCCCGTTATTGTTCGCATCTGAGGGTTCTCCTGACGGCGGCTGGCTGTCTTTAAGTAAGATTGCTCCCGATATCATTACTCCAGCTATCAATAATGCCGCGGCTATCTGATTTTGGTTGTTATTTTGCATGCTAAATTTATTTACGGTTAATGTTGCAATTATAGCACTTTTCGTCTTCCTGTCATATTTATGGCTAGGAATAAAATAAGGTTATATTTTACTTTTTTGAACATAAATGCTATAGTATTAAGAAGCTATGGTCTCAATTTCCAGCTTAACTTTATATGTGCTGATTTTTCTATCTGTCTATGTGCAGGTGTTTTTTCTGATTACCTTACTTGAGAACCGCAAGAAAATAATTATCAGAAAGAACCAGATAAAGCTCGCAAAATATCCTGGCGTGACCATAATAGTGCCTTGTTGGAATGAGGAGAAGACTGTATATAAGACAGTCCGCTCTCTGTTTAATCTGAATTATCCCAAGAACAAGCTTCATATATTTTTGATCGATGACGGATCGACTGACAACACCTACGGGGTTATTTCTTCTTTTGCAAAGTTTCCCAATGTGAGAGTTTTTAAGAAAGAAAACGGAGGCAAGCACACTGCCCTTAACTTGGGGCTCGCCAGCGTAGAAACCGAATTTCTGGGATGTTTGGATGCAGACTCATTTGCCCATCCAGAATCTTTGGTGCGCATAATGAGCTATTTCGAAAACGACCCGAGGGCTATGGCAGTAGTGCCTTCTGTAAATGTTTTTGGGGCCAAGAATATTATCCAGAAAGCGCAAAAAGCCGAATATCATATGGGCGTATTTATGAAAAAGATGCTGGATTTTCTTGGTGCCATAAACGTCACTCCGGGCCCCCTTACTATTTTTCGTAAAAAGGTTTTTACAGACTTAGGACCATACCGGCATGCCCACAACACAGAGGATATGGAAATTGCCTATCGCATGCAAGAGCATGATTATAAGATAGTCCACTGTAATGACGCCTATGTGTTCACCGGCTCTCCAGGAACGATTCCAAAGCTCTACAAACAGAGGCTTCGTTGGATATACGGATTCATAAATAATACCCTGGACTATCGTCATATTTGGCTGAAAAAAAAATACGGCAATTTCGCTCTTTTCACTTTACCTACTGGAATAGTTTCCATATTGGCCGTGGGGTATGTATTCACTAAGATGGTTTACGAAATAGGCGGTTTTCTTTATGATAAATTTATTCAGATTCAAACAGTGGGATTTGACTTAAATAACAGCGCTTCCTCGTTTGATCCTTTTTATATAGAAACAAATATGTCTCTATTTCTGGTTATGATAATTTATGGAAGCGTCATGTTGGCAATATTGATCGGTGGTAAAATGTCAGAAGGTAAATTCAAATTTTCTTTGGATATGATTTATTTCTTGGTTTTGTTTCGACTGATAGCTCCATTTTGGATAATGAAGGCTGTATATAAGACAGTGGTGGGCAGGGCTCCGGATTGGAGATAAGCTATGGAAAACAGAGTAGATTGGAAAAAATATTTGCTGGTTCTGCTTATCACAGTAGGGTTATTTTTTACCGCAAGTTACATAAGTAATTATTTTGGAAACAAGAAAATAAACGAGCTTAAGTCTATTCAGGACAAGATATCTCTAGATATACTTTCCTCCGAAACACAATTTTCCCTTCTTTCAGAACTCTCTTGCAAGAATATTTCGGACTCAGTATTCTCTGACGAGCTCAGTGAGCTCGGGGGTAAATTAGAATGGGGGCAAGAGAATTTGGGTGCCAACAGTGATGAGGTTACTTACTTGAAGAAGTATTACTCGCTTCTTCAGATCAAGGACTATCTCTTGGCTAAGAGAATTGCCGAGCGTTGCAAAATCAAATCTGCATTTATATTATATTTCTATACGACTGCTCAGAACTGTAGTGAATGTGAACGCCAAAGCTTGGTATTAAGTGCGCTTCGGAATAAATATCCAGAACTTCGGGTGTATTCTTTTGATTATTCGACTGATCTCTCCGCGGTAGAATCTATGCTTAGTATATATAAGATTGAGGACACCAAACTCCCAGCGCTTGTCATCGACGGAGATGTGCTTACCGGTTTTCGGGGAGTAGAGGAACTTGATATTAAAATACAGAAATCATTCGACCTACAAGCACCCCAACAGAAAGATGTTGAAGCATTGGAGTAAAAATAGCTAAAAATAACCTTTAGGTATAATAACTGAGTGTCTTTTAAAATCAGCTAGAACCCATTTTCAGAACAATTAATAATCTTACGCTCGACGTTTTTCTTAATTTTAA